>JAKAPV010000329.1 GCA_021806845.1 Bacillota bacterium
CGCTCCGGCACCAGCGCGAGTCCCTCGCGCACGCGCCGGTGCGCCGGCAGGCGCGAGATGTCCTTGCCGTCGACCGTCACGCGGCCGGTCGGCGACTCAAAGAGGCCCATGATCGTGCCGAGCAGCGTCGACTTGCCGGCGCCGTTCGGCCCGAGCAGCGCCACGACCTCGCCTCCCTGCACGTGGAGATCGCACCCTTGCAGCACCTGCAGCCTGCCGCGCCGCGTCGTCAGCTGCTCCATCTCCAGCATCACGGCTGAACCCCTCCCTGCTCCGCCGCGTCCGTGGCGATCGGCTCCTGCCCGAGGTAGACGCGGCGGACTCCTGCGTCCTGCTGCACCACGTCGGGAGTGCCGTCCGCGATCACCCGCCCTTCGGCCAGCACGAGGATGCGGTCGGCGATGGCTAGGACGCTCGGCAGGTCGTGCTCCACGATCAGCACCGCCCGCTCCTGCGCCCGCATCTCCCGGATGAGATCCAGCACGACGTCGGCCTCCTCCCGCGTCAGCCCGGAGAGCGGCTCGTCGAGCAGCATCACCCTCGGGTCGTTCGTCAGGGCGCGGTAGATCTCGAGCAGGCGCTGGTGTCCGAAGGGCAGGTCCCCCGCCGTCCGGTCGGCGTCCTCTCGCAGGAGGCTGTGCGCCAGAAGGTCTTCCGCCTCCTCGCGCGCCTGCGCCTCCCGGCGCACGGCGGGGCGCAGGCCGAGGGCGATGCCGTACAGCGAAGCGGAGCTCCTGCCGAGGATCGCCGCCAGGAGATTGTCGCGCAGGCTGATCTGCGTGTAGATCTCCGGCGTCTGCAGCGTGCGGGCCATACCTCCCTGCGCGATGCGGTGCGTCGTCCAGCGGCTGATCTCCCTGCCGCTCAGCCGGATGCTGCCGCGGGCTAGGGACACGAGCCCCGATAGCGCGTTGAAGAGCGTCGTCTTTCCCGCGCCGTTCGGTCCGATGATGCCGAGCACCTCGCCGGAGCGCACGCGGAAGCTCACGCCGTCGAGCGCCGTGACGCCGCCGAAGGAGACCGTCACGCCCTCGACCTCCAGAAGCCAAGGAGCCTGCATTCCGCCACCTCCCAACGAGCTCAGACCCGGCGGTTCAGGGACGTGCCCAGGAGTCCCTGGGGACGCAGCAGCAGCACCACGAGCAGCACGAGGAACGCGACTCCGTCGGCCCAGTCGCTCGAGACGTAGCCAGAGGCGAGGCCCGTGATGACGCCGAGGAAGATGCCGCCGATCGCCGCGCCGGGCAGGCTGTCGAAACCGCCCAGGATGGCGCCGACGAAACCGTACAGGCCGAGATCGAGTCCCATGTTCACGCTTGCGGTCGTCATCGGTGCGAACACGACGCCGCCGAAGGCTCCGATCGCACCGGCGAGCACCCAGGCGTAGAGGCCGAAGCGCAAGGGGTCCATGCCGTAGAGGCGGGCCGCGGTCGGGTTGTCCATCGCGGCCGTCATGCCGCGCCCGAGGTAGGTGCGCTCGAGCAGCAGGTAGAGGAGCGCCGCCACGAGCAGCACCGCGCCGAAGATCCAGAGGTTCTGCACCGGGACGACGGCGCCAAGGAGACGCACCACCCCGTTGCCGGAGAACGGCTGCACCGCCACCGGGTTGACGCCCCAGGCGAGCATGCCCAGGCCGCGCAGGGCCGTGTCGAGGCCGAGCGTGATGAAGATGAGGGTCAGCACCGAGGCATGCGCCGCGGGATACATCACGAAGCGCCCGATCGCCGCGCCCACCGCCGCCGCGATCGCAACGGAGAGCACGAGCGCCGGCACGAGCGGAAGACCGTGGCTCTGCAGCATCCAGAACGCCATCGCGCCGATCATCGCGAACTCGCCCTGGGCGAAGTTGATCACACCGGTGACCTTGTAGATGAGGGAGAACCCTACCGCGATCAGGGCGTAGACGCTGCCCATGCCGATGCCCGCGGCGATGAACTGTGCGAGCGCTGCCATCGCGTCACCTCCTCAGGGCTGCTCTGCGCCGCGGGCCAGCTGCGCCGGACCTTCGCCGGGTTTCGTTCCCTCTGCCTGCGCCGGCGCGGGCAGAGGGCGAGGGGCGCTGCGCCGGCGCCGGCGCAGGCCCGTGACGAGCCCCTCCGGCCAGAAGATCATGATCAGCACGAGCGCGAGCCCGTAGATCGTCAGCTGCAGCGCCCCGCTCACCGCCGGATTGAGGTTCGTGCCGGCGAAATTCAGGATCTGGTTGATCGCCTCGACCGCCGCGGCCCCGATCACCGCGCCATAGACGCTGCGCATCCCGCCGATCACTGCCATCAGCACGAGGTTGATCGAGAGGGCGAAGGTGAAGACCGTGGGGTCGATGTAGCCCTCGAAGCTAGCGTAGAGGCCGCCGGCCACCGCCGCGAGCACGCCGGAGACGATGAAGGCCTGGCGCTTCACGACCGCGGGATCGACGCCCATCAGGGCGGTCGCGGTCTCGCTCGAGCGAACGGCTTCGAGCAGGGTGCCCGCGCCGGACCGCACGAGCCGCGTCGCGAACCAGCTGGCGAGCGCCACAAGCGCCCAGGTGAGCGCGAGGAAGCCGATCGCGCTGAGGGGCCCCGAGGGCAGCGCGAAGGATAGGATGCCGTAGAGGCCCGAGTTCCCGCCCGTCAGCGGCAGCTGCTGGAACGCGACGTCGGCGATGATGCCGAACGCCAAGGTGGCGAGCGCGAGGTAGTGCTCCATCAGGTGCAGGGTCATCGCGCCGAGCAGCCACGCAATGCCGGCCGCCAGTGCGGCGGCGGCCAGAAGGCCGAGCCAGGGCGAGAGCGAGAAGTGCGTCGAGAGGATGCCGACCGTATAGGCGCCAATGCCAAAAAAGCCCGCCTGCCCGAGCGACACCTGGCCGGCGTAGCCCATGAACAGGTTCAGGCCGATGACCACCATGGTGTACATGCCGAC
>JAKAPV010000330.1 GCA_021806845.1 Bacillota bacterium
GGGCCCTGCCGTGCAGCGCCGCGAGGATCGCCTCCCACACGTTTGCGCCGAACACCTCCCCATCTACCGGTGGCGAAGCGGCGATCAGCATGCGCACGCCCCGCTGGCGCAGCCAGTCCGCGTCGTCCGACCGGAGACTCCCGCCGATGAGGATCGCGCCGCCGAGTCCGACCGGATGCCGGCGCAGGAGCTGCACGTCTCCCCAGATCACATCCCACCTGGCTGGCTGCCGCTCCGTCCGGTCTGGGCGCTCCCCGTACACGGCGCCCCGCGGCAGGTGCCGCAGGATGGGCATCGCGACGGCCGCCATCGCCTGGAACCGGGCATCGGACGGCCAGATCGGCATCCCGAGAGCGAAGTGCGGGTCCCCGGCCTGCACGCGGTAGCCTGCGGCGGCGAGGGCCCGTGCGGCTGCGGGCCGGTCCAGCACCGAAACGACGAGCGCCCTGCCCTTGCCGGGGAGGGCCTGCGCTGCCTGCGGCTCGATCGCGTCTTTGAACCCGCTCCCGTCGACGAGCGGTGTGAGCCGCACTGCTTGGCGAAGGCGCGTGGCGCCCGGCATGGGCCAGGTCTTCTCCTGCGTGCGATAGCTGAAATTGAGGCCGCCGAGACCGATCGCTCCGACCTTGCCGTCGAGCTCGGAGAGGAACCTTTGCGCCTTCTCGTAGTCGCCGTTGCAGCCCACCCGCCGAACGCGTACGGCATCCCCGCCGACCCGGACGACTGTGTCGCGGTCGCGCCCGGGGGCGCCGAGGCTCACGCTGACGACGTCGATCAAGGCGTGGGGTCGACGGTAGGTGCCGCGAGTGCGAACACCACCGCCGCAGCCGCCGTGAGCAGTGCGACGGTCTGCGTCTGGGCGGCCGCCGGGAGCGCGGGGTGTGTGCCGAGGGTGTAGTCGACGAAGGTGTTCATCGCGACCCACAGCGCGGCCAGGCGCCAGCCGCGATGCGGCCTTGCGACCTGCCAGAGCAGCAGCGCTTCGGCCAGCATGCCGACGTGCGCAGCCAGCATCACCGCATCGGCGGGATCGCTCGCCGCACCGGTGCGCCAGAGCAGCGCGATCGTCCAGGCGCTGTAGAACAGCGCGACCCCGATCGAGAGCCCCTGCAGCGCTTCGCTGCGGCCCGCGCGCCACCTCGAGAGCCCGAGCGCGAGGAGCGCTGCCGCCAGCGGGCAGTCCGGCACGAACGGCAGCAGCGCCACGCTGGTGTGCGTGATCTGCGGCCAGTACCACGCAAGCCCCAGCACCGCCCCGAGGACGTTCAGGCCCTGGATGACCGGATAGCCTCGGCGCAGAACGGACGCTGTCCCCGTGCCAAGG
Organism: Bacillota bacterium; assembly: GCA_021806845.1. Lineage (GTDB taxonomy): Bacteria > Bacillota > Sulfobacillia > JAJZYS01 > JAJYTV01 > JAJYTV01. The sequence continues at coordinate 1,325 of JAKAPV010000330.1, forward strand.
TGGACCACCAACGTGGTGACGCCTCCTCTAGAGAGTCCAACGGAATCCGCCCAGTGAGAATGGCCGGACGGCCGCCTTCCGATCGTCCGAAAGGACCTGGGCTGGCCGATGCACTTGCTGATCCCGATGTGTATGGTGTCCCAATCAGGACCATACGAGGACAAAACGCGGCGGCGCGCCAATGCGCGCCGCCGCGTTGGAAGATCGGATCCTACCAGTCCGTCTCGACGATCGCTCGCGCGACCTCCTGGAACACGTGCGCGGTCTCTGAATCCGGATGCTTCCAAACGACCGGCTCGCCGAGGTCGCCGCCCAGCGGCAGCACAGGGTCGATCGGCACTTGGCCGAGCAGGGGGACGTTCAGTTCGCGCGCCAGCCGCTTCGCTCCGCCGGTGCCGAAGATGGAGTGGGCCTCGCCGCAGTCCGGGCAGCGGAAATAGGCCATGTTCTCGACGATGCCGATGACCTGCTGGCCAACCTTGGCGGCCATTTGCGCGACGCGGCCGGCAACGCGGGCAGCCGCCTCCTGCGGTGTCGTCACGAGCACGACGCGCGCCTTGGGCAGCTCCTGCGAGAGGCTGATCGCCACGTCTCCCGTACCGGGCGGCGCGTCGATCAGGAGGTACTCGATGTCTCCCCAGGCAACGTCGTTGAGGAACTGGTCAAGCAGCTTGTGCAGCATCGGGCCGCGCCACATCACGGGCGTGTCCTCGTTGACGAGCATGCCCATGGACATGACCCTCAGGTCGTGGACGTCCACCGGCACGATCACGCCATCGCCCAGCACGACGGGCTGCTGGCGCGCGGCCAGCATGCGGGAGACCGAGAATCCGTAGACGTCCGCGTCCAGGACGCCGACGGCATGTCCCTTCGACTGGAGCGCCGCGGCGACGTTCACGGTCACCGTGGACTTGCCGACCCCGCCCTTGCCGGACCCGCAGATGACAACGCGCACCTTGGAGTCCTTCGCGGTGATCACCGATTCACGGCGGGGGTGCAGGCGCGCCGCGAGCGCCTCGCGCTCCTCCGGCGTCATCACTCCGAGGTCCACCCCGACCTCCGTAACCTCCGGGAGGACGGAGACGGCCTTCGTCACATCGCTCTCGATGCGCGTGCTGAGGGGGCAGCCGGCAACGGTCAGCTTCACGCCGACCTGCACCCGGCCTCCGTCCACCTGCACCGACTCGACCATGCCGAGATCGGTGATCGGCATGTGCAGTTCCGGGTCCATCACGGTCGCGAGGCGCTCCATCACCTGATCGCGCGTGATCATTGCAACGCACTCCCCTTGTTCGAGACGGATTCGCCATTCGGGAGCAGGGTGCCGCCGGAGAGCAGGATCTTCATGGCTTCCTCCACCGTCATCTCCGTGCGCTGGACATCCTCTTGCGGATAGAGGACCAGGAAACCGGCCGTCGGCGGAGAGAACGGGACGAATACGGCGACCCGGTCGTCCATCGACTGTTCGCGCACGACGAACCCGAGCGACCGGCCGGCGCCCCCTCCGTACGGCACCAGCACGACCGACTGGAAGGCGCCGTGCTTCGTGTCCGTGAAGGTCACCAC
>JAKAPV010000055.1:0-1579 GCA_021806845.1 Bacillota bacterium
TCCTGGGACGCGCGGAAGCCGTGCTCGGAGTAGATGATCATCAGGGCCACGAGGAGCAGGGCGATAAACCCCTGCGTGAGCGCCGACCGGGCCTTCACCGCACCGCCTCCGCCAAGGATGTTGTCCATGGGGAGGGTATGCGGAAGTGGCGCAGGGTGATGTCAGCTGCAATCGCATCGACCGGCATCAGTCTCAAGAAGGAGCGGCACATGCGGAGGAACAAGGTGGTCTTGTGGGATTTCGATGGCACGCTCGCCTACCGACCAGGCATGTGGAGCGGCGATCTGCAGGAGGCGATCCACGCCTTCGATGCAACGCGCAACATTTCGCTAGAGGAAATCCGGCCGTTGCTGCAGACCGGCTTTCCCTGGCACACACCGGAGATTCCCCACCCCGAGACGGCTGCGCCGGATGTATGGTGGGAGCATGTATATCGGTCAGTCTTCGCGGACGCGCTGGGTCATTTCGGGTACGACGCGCAACAGGCTCGGGCGATCGCAGAACGCGCGCGGGAGCGGTTTGTGGACCCATCCTCTTGGCGGGTTTTCGACGATGTTCCCGTGGTTCTCGCGGATCTCGCGCGGGCCGGATGGCGGCACATCATCGTTTCCAACCACGTTCCCGAACTACCTGCCATCACGCGGCGCCTCGGGCTGGGCGACGTGGTGACAACCATCGTAAACTCCGCAGCGTGCGGCTACGAGAAACCTCACCCTGAGATCTTTTCCGTCGCCCGTAAGGTAGCTGGGCACGCAGAGGCACTCTGGATGGTGGGCGATAACCCGGTCGCGGACATCGCAGGGGCGGCGAACGCGGGTATCGACGGCATCCTCGTGCGCACGGAGTCGCCCGATGTACCGCGTCGGTGCGCCACCTTGTACGACGTCGTGCGCATCGTGGAGCCCCCGTCCTGACGCACGCCTAGACGCAGTACCGCGCGCCCCGCGCCTGCAGCGCGAGGGCTCGCGGCAATCGCTCCGTGCGCCAGCGCTTACCGGGCCTTCACCGCACCGCCTCCGCCAAGGATGTTGTCCATGGGGAAGGTACGCAGGGCGATTGGAATGCAAGACTGTTGCCATGTCCTTCGGGTGATGAGGTGGTGCTCGAACTGCACCGCGATCGCCGGTACAGCGTTGGACCGAAGGGCCTTGCACTACACCCTACGAACACCTCCCTGACCAGAGCGGGAGTCGTCCACAGGGAGGCGGACGAGTTCTGTCGATGAGGTTGTGGGGATGTCGAAGCTCGCTGGCTCTTGGTGTACGGCGACGAGGTCACGTAGGAAGGAAGCGACGATGTTTCTGATCTCGTTGGAGAACGGGCCGAAGGCGTGACCCATCCCACTGATCACGTGCAGCCGGGCTCCAAGTGAGCGGGAGACCTCCGGCGCTGAGTCGGCAGGAACTAGTCGATCGCGCGCGCCGTAAATGAGGCAGATCTTTGACTTGGGAGTCAGAGCGGTCACGTTCAGCATTTTGCGTTCCAACCAGGGCACCATCGTTTGCGGGGCTGGGGCTCCGGCACCCTCTCCTAACCGCAGCAGTGCGGGCGCGATCAGCACAAGTGCGGGCGCCTTCTC
>JAKAPV010000055.1:1589-13670 GCA_021806845.1 Bacillota bacterium
TTCTCTGGATGCGAAAGAGAGTAGCGAAGTGCGAGGTGAGCTCCGTAGGAGTGGCCGACAAGTAGGACCGGTCCCACCCCGATCTGGCTGTCCAGCCACGCAATCTGATCCTCAAGGCTCATGGGTCTACGCGGCCTAGCGGTTGTCCCAAATCCCGGCAACGCGAGCGTCTTGACTTTTCCCTGTGTCCGCAGGGCCTGCAGGAGGCTGTGCCAGATACTGGCAGAGCTTCTCATTCCCGCGACACATACCACGGCAGGGTCTGAGATGCTTGCGGCCATCGCTTGGACCGCGCGCTGGTAGACCCATGAGGCGAATGCCGCCATGCCGAAGGGCAGCACGAAGCTCCACAGCGTTCCGAACGGTGACCTCGCTCCAATGGCTTGGTCGATGGCAACTCCCGCCAGGATACCGAACAGAACGGGATAGACCGTGCCTACCCAAGAGGTCAGGGGACGTCGTCGGGTAGCGAGCAGACTGGCGAGCGTAACCGCAGCGCCTACGCCCGGCACCCAGAACGGAAGCTCCCCGTGACGACCGTGTGCTACGAGCGCGGGAAAGAGCTCTGTGACGATGGAAGAGGACACGGTGGGCCCCACTACAAGAGGAAGCACGAACCACAGTAGGATGTCCGTGACGTTGTCGCGCCGAACTCTCACTCCCATACGCCTCCGCATGCCGTCAGTACGCGCCGATCGGACCAGACGTTCGTTGGAGCCGGTTGGAAGGGAAAGCGGTATGCCAGAGGGGTTGCGCGCTGATGGACTGCGTTGCGCAGATGGACGAGCAGCGCCTCTGGCTCAATGCCGTACCTAATTAATACTACAAAAAATGGGAGACAGGTGAGGGCGCAAATCGACGGCACACCAGTCGAGAGGAACGGTGTGCTAGGACTACGATCATTTGGTGTTCGTACTGATAAACGAGGATCCGCGGTATTGGAGAAGGCGAGCATGCGCTCGCCTTCCGCGCGCGTGCACATGCCCTGCCTTCTGAACTTCGCGGTGATCACGTCGTCCATCGGGTAGCCTGCGGCGAGCCCCATCGAGAGGACGAAGGAACCCGCTCCAGGAACGTTGAACAGCGGGCGCATCAAGGGCTCGAAGAGCTCTCAGAGGAAGTGCACGACACCGAAGGCAAACAGTACTTCCGACAGGATGAAAAACGGCAGAAGTGAGGGCAGTACCACGTCGAAGAAGAGCTTCATGCCTTCCTGGGATGCACGGAAGCCGTGCTCGGAGTAGATGATCATCAGGGCCACGAGGAGCAGGGCAATGAACCCCTGCATGAGCGCCGACCGGGCCTTCACCGCACCGCATCCGCCAAGGATGTTGTCCTTGGGGAAGGTATGCGGCGCGGGGCTGAGGTCATGTTACCGCGCACGATGAGCGTGCGAACGCGTAGAGAATTTCATGCACAGGACATCCTGGCTTGGGCGACGAAGCCAACCTCTGGAAGAGGGGGAACGGTGGAGCAAGAGCTGAAGAGCTACCTCGATGCGATGCGGGAGGACCTTAGTGCCCAGATCGCGGCCTCCAGTGTTCGCGCAGACACCCTGAACGCCGAGACGCGCGAACATGCCGAACGTCTGAACGCCGAGACGCGCGAACACGCCGAGCGTCTGAACGTCGAGACACGGGCACACGCCGAGTGTCTGAACGCCGAGACGCGGGTGCACGCCGAGCGTCTGAACTCCGAGACGCGGGCACATCTCGAAGACCTCCATCGACAGAACCGAATCCTCATCGAAGACCTCCACCAGGACGTTCGCGCCGTGGCCGAGGGAGTGCAAACCGTCAACGAAAAGCTAGATCGCGTCTTCTCAGACCATGAACGGCGTATTCGGCGTCTTGAGGAAAGGATGCCGTAGATCGTACCTGAGCAGCGACTCGGCGACCTTGAGCGGCAGATCGAAGAACTGCGCAGCCAAGCTGCGGGGCCATCGCCCTCCCATCCGCAAGTCGACGGCAGGGAATGACCAGCACCCCAAAACTGCGGTGGAACTAGCTTGGCGCCGACATCAGGATAGGACTGCCTCGCTGCCCTGACGAAATCATCCGACGCGGAGGGGAGTGGAGACGGTGGACGAGGAATTAAAGGGTTATCTCGATGCGTTGCGGCAGGACCTTACGGGTCAAATCGCCGAGTCCAGCAGGCGGTCGGAGATGTTGAACGCCGAGACGCGGGTGCATGCGGAACGCTTGAACGTCGAGACCCGGGCACATGCGGAAGACCTGCACTCACAGGGCCGAATCCTCATCGAGAACATCCACCGAGATGTGCGTGTCGTAGCCGAAGGAGTCCAGGCGATCAACGAAAAGCTGGACCGCATCCGACGACCATGAAAGGCGCATCCGGCGCCTTGAGGAACGGATGCCCTAGACCCGCTCAGCACCGCCACTCATGCCGGGGCCTGTTCCAGACGACCACCCTACGAAGCTGAGCTGATCGACGATGTAGCCCTCGGCAACATCGCAGGCCAGAGGCTGCTTGTGCGTTGGGGCTTCCTGCATGATCCGACCCGGCAAGATGTGTACCTTCTGCGCATGACGCGACAGAGATATAGCGAACTGTACGTGTGGCAGTTCGAGCGGTATAAAACACCTTGATGCTGACGCAAAGGCTCGGCGGTGTTCGAGAGGGCGAGCATGCGCTCGCCCTCCGCTCTGGTGCACATGCCCCGACGTCGAAACGTGGCCGTGATCTCGGCATCCATGGGATAGCCTCGGCGAGACCCATGGAGAGGATGAACGATCCGGCGCCTAGCATGTCGAAGAGCAGGCGCATCAGCGGCTCGAAGAGCTCCCGAGGAATTGCACGACACCGAACGCGAGCAGCACTTCCGACAGGATGAAGAAGGGCAGAAGCTGGGCCCGCGCGCGGCCGCGCGAGGTCAGTGGAGCACTGCCGGGACAGTTTCATGCCCGGAGGGGGAGCAGGGACAACACCTGTCCGGCGTCAGCGCCAGCGCCCCGCGATCGCGCGGGCGACCGTGCGCGGCGCGCCCCGCCTGATCCTCGACGAGCCGATGCGGGGCCTCGACGCGGTGACAGAGGCCGCAGTGATAGCTGAGTTACAGAAAGTAGTTGCGGGCGGATCGTCTATTCTCGCGATACACAGAAGGTCCGGGACTCCAAGTGATGGACGAAATGCGCGTTATGGTCACGGCCGTCTCAGCAATAGGGAAAACCACCAAGAGATACTGGCATGTGGCGGCGCATATGCTCGAATGTGGAATGCGGAGCGGGATCGCACTGCGTAGTATCCGCATAACGGGACAACATGCGTTGCAACTTGACAAGGCAATAGCGGAAAGGCATGGTCACTGAGACTAAAATTAGGTAAAATGCAATATGGTGTAGCAAGTTGCGGCATATAGCGCTCCGGGAGGGGGCGACTTGGCCGGGGGTCGCAAGCGGGCCGCAGCAGCACACCGGGAGCCGCAGAGGGCAGTTCGTTGCCCAAATGCCGCAGTGAGCGGCACAAAGGGGGGGCATCGCGTGCATCTGTTCACGTCCACGGCTTTCTGGCCTGTGGCCATCGGGTTCTTCGGCCTCGGAACCGGTTACTTCGTCTGGGGCGGCCAAGCCCTGTTCGGATACCCGAAGGCGAGCCCTGAGGTCAACAAGACGATGGGCATGTGGGGCCTTTGGATGCCCGGGTTCATGCAGTTCATGACCGGTGTCTACCTGATGGTCGGCCTCACCTGGTTCCAGGTCTTTACGAACGCGGCTCCGCTCTACATGGCGGCCCTCGCGTTCACGTCCTACGGCATCCACTGGTTCGCGATGGCGCACCGCCGCTTCATCGGCGCCCCGGACGGTCCGGACGCCTGGATGGCCATCGCCTTCCTGCTCATCTCGATCCTCGGCGCCATCGTCTTCTCGGGCGCGGGAGACACGCCGGTGATGATCCTGTTCATCGGGCTGGCGATCATCTACCTCTTCGAGATCCCGACCCGCTTCGGCAAGTGGGCGGGCGGCGGCAAGGCGGTTGGCCTCGTCCAGTTCATCCTGGCGTTCTGGCTCATGTACCTGACGTTCGGCGTCACGCTGAACACCGCCCTCGGCTACCACTGGTGGGTGTAGGCGCAAGCTGAACCCGCGCCGGGCGCTGCGCGCGCCCGGCGCCCCTTTTTTTTTGCGGCGCGCTGCGCAATGATCGAAGGAGACCGAAGAGGGCAGGTGATGCGCTGTGGCCGAAGCGACATCCTGCGCCCCGCCCACCGCGCGGCGGCCGGTGCTGCGGGTGGGCCGGGACGGGGCGGACTGGCTCATCGATGAGGTGGCGACCGAGATGCCCCTCACCCTGTTCGTCAACAACGTCGAGGTCGCGACGCTCGTGGCGACGCCGACCGACCTCGAGGACCTCGTCTACGGATTCATGGTGTCGGAGGGCATCGTCGACGGGCCGCAGGCGGTCCGGGCCGTGGATGTCGACGCCCAGGCGCAGGCGGCCCGCGTGCTCGCGGACGCGAACGTGTCCACGGCCGCGCAGAAGATGTTCGAGCGGCGCTACATCGCGTCTTGCTGCGGCAAGGGGCGTGCCAGCATCTACTTCGAGAGCGACGCTTCGGCGCTCGAACCGATCGCCGGGGGTCCGGCGCTCAACCTGGAGACGGCGCTCGGACTCGTGTCGCGGCTGCAGGGGGAGTCCGACGTCTTCCGCCGGACGGGCGGAGTGCACAACGTCGCACTCGCGCGGCCGGACGGATCGCTCGTCGCGATCCGCGCGGACATCGGGCGACACAACGCCCTCGACAAGCTCTATGGCCACTGCCTGCGCAGCGGCATCGATACCGGCGAACTCATCTGCGTGCTGTCGGGGCGGGTTTCTTCGGAGATGCTGCTGAAGGCTGCGAAGCTGCGCTGCGCGATCGTAGTGACGAAGGCCGCACCGACCGAACTGGCACTGGCCCTTGCCGAGGAGATCGGCGTCACGGTCGTGGGTTTCGCGCGCGGCGAGCGCATCAACGTGTATACGCACGCGGAGCGGATCACGCTCTAGGCCGCGCGGGAGGAGGACTGACGGGAACGTGAGGACGCCCGCGGTCACCGTGAGGGCCGCATGATCGGCGCGGTGCTCTGCGGCGGGCGCAGCCGGCGCATGGGTTCGCCGAAGGCGCTCCTGCCCTGGGCAGGCGGGGATCTGCTCGGACACGCGCTTTCGATCCTCTCGGCCGCCGGCATCGAGCCGGTCTGCCTCGGCCCCGCCGAGTGGGCCGAACGCCACGGCGCAGCGGCGCTCGCCGACGCCGTGCAGGACGCGGGGCCGCTCGGCGGCGTGCTGGCCGCCGTCGCCAAGGACGATGTCTTTCTCATCGCCGTGGACATGCCTCTGCTCACGGCGGGGGAGATGCGGGCGCTCGCGGCGTACGGAGAGGCCCAAAAGACGCTGATGCTGCCCGCGCAGGATGGCATGCTGCGGGCGCTCTGCGGCTACTGGCCGCGGGAACTCGCGCAGCCGCTCGAGGACTACCTCCGAAGCGGCGAGCGGCGGGTGCTCGGGTTTGCGGATCGCGTTCCGCATCGCTATCTCGACGACGGGGACTTGCGGCGAATTGGGGTGGATCCCGGGCACCTGCTCGGACTCAATACGCGAGAGGAATACGAGGCGGCGCTCGCCGCCGCGCGGGTGAAGGGGTTGCAGTCGTGATCGTCGTGCAGATCGCGGGCTTTTCGCGCAGCGGCAAGACAGAGGTCTCCTTGCGCATTGCCGCGGCGGCGGCCGAGCTGGGACGCCTCGCGTACGTGAAGAGCCACCACGCGCAGCTCGAGCGCGAGGGGAGCAATACTTCCCGCATGGCGGACTATGCCGCGCTGCGCCTGCTCGCCGGCAGCGACGGCACCTTGCGCCTCGGAACGCGCGAGGATCTCACGCTCCTGCTGCGGCAGGCGAAGGATGCCGGCTGCGCTGTCGCGATCGTGGAAGGCTTCAAACGGAGCACGGGTGCGAAGACCTGGCTGCGCCGCGATCCCGCTGACGCTCCGCCGCCGGACGTGGTGGACGTGGCGCTCGACCTCTTGGGCGCGCACGCGCTCGCGCTGGCACCGGGCGATCTCTGGCGCCTCCTGCCGCGCAGGGAGATCTAAGCGTCAGCCGCCGATGTGGAACATCTCGACCTTCTGGCCGCCCTGCGGGACGGCCGTCGCGCGCAGTTCGGAATAGCGGTCGTCGCGTGCCCGCCAGATCCCGGCCAGCGTCTCATAGAGCGTCTCGTCCGTGCCGCCGTCGCGCAAGAGGGCGCGCAGGTCGTGGCCCCTGGTGCCGAAGAGGCAGGTGAAGAGCTGCCCCTCGGGCGAGAGGCGAGCGCGTGTGCAACTGCCGCAGAAGGGCTGGCTGATCGACGAGATCACCCCGATCTCTCCCTGGCCGTCCACGTAGCGGTAGCGCGTCGCGACGTCGCCGTAGCGCTGGGCCTTCACGGGCTCGAGCGGCCAGCGCTCGCCGAGCGCGCCCAGGATCTCCTTCGCCGTCACGACCTCTTCGAGCTTCCAGCCGTTGAGGTTGCCGACGTCCATGTACTCGATGTAGCGGAGAACGTGCTGCGTGCCGCGGAACCTCTCCGCCATCGGCACGATCTCCGTGTCGTTGAGCCCGCGCCGCACGACCATGTTGATCTTTATGCGCAGATCCGCGGCCGCGGCGTCGTCGATGGCCTGGAGGACGCGGGAGGCGGGGAAGCCGACGTCGTTCATCCGCTGGAAGACGTCCTCGTCCAGCGCGTCGAGACTGATGTTGATCCGGCGCAGGCCCGCCTTGCGCAGCGCGGCCGCCTTCTCCGGGGAAAGCATCGAGGCGTTCGTCGTGAGGGCGATGTCCTCGATGCCGGGAATGGCGGCAAGCCGCGCGACCAGGTCTTCGAGGCGCGGGCGCAGCAAGGGCTCCCCGCCCGTGAGTCGGATCTTGGTGACGCCGAGCGCCGCGAACTGACGCGCGATGCGCTCGATCTCCCCGAATTGCAAGAGGCCGTCATGACCGACGAAATGATAGCGCGTGCCGAAGACAGCCTTCGGCATGCAATAGACGCAGCGGAAATTGCAATGATCGGTCACCGAAATGCGCAGGTCGCGCACGGGCCGATGCAGCGTATCAAGTACCTGCGGCGCCGCGGCCATTTCCGCCGGGCTCCGCGGATGTTCCTTCGCCATGGTTGGTCGTCCCCCTCATGGCACCTTACAACAGTTCGCGCGCTCGCGCACCCAAAGTCTACCCGAGGAAGAGTGCGTCGCACGCTGGGACGCCCGACCGACACTGCCGATCTGGCCGCAGCCTGCGGGGACTTCGGGGCTATGTTCGCCATGCGAGATCCATTGGCCTTCCCGGCGGGCCGCGGGCGGCCGCGACCTACTCTCCGGGATCCCCGTGCCAGCGCAGATCGCCGTCCGGCGCGATCTCCCGCTTCCAGATCGGCGCGCGGCGCTTGATCTCCTCGATCACCTGGCGGCAAGCCGCGAACGCGTCCGCCCGGTGCGGCGAGGACACTGCGATTCCCACCGAGGCATCCTCGAGTTCGAGGGTGCCGACGCGGTGGTAGAGCGCCACGCGGCTGCCAGGGTACGTCGCTTGCGCCTCGCGTGCGATCGCGTCGAGCTCGCGCTCGGCCATCGGGAGGTAGGCCTCGTAGTGCAGGCGGGCCGTGGGCTGGCCCGCGAATTCGTTTCGAACGGTGCCGAGGAAGAGGCAGGTGGCGCCCTGGCTCGGCGACTGCACGGCGGCCACGAGCGCACCGACGTCCACGGGCTCCGGCCCGATCCGGTGCGCCCCGCCGGACACCGGCGGGATCACAGCGACCTCATCGCCGTCCCGCAGCGCGTCCTCGGGTGCGGCGTACGCTTCATTGCGCGCGAGGAGGAAGGTGGGAACGCGGCCTCCGAGCATGCCGGCGAGCCGCTCGCGCAGGGCGGCGATGGTGGTGCCCTCCGGCACGTCGAGGGCTTCGCTCGCTTGTCCTCGCGCGTCGCGGGCGTGCGCGAAGTAGAGCACGGTGACCTTCAAACAGGAATGACCCCCTCAGCCTCGGCGGCCCAGGCTACCAACAGCATACGGCGGCGGTGCGCGCACGTCATCCCGATGGGGAGCGCGTCTCTCCAGCAGGCAGTTTGCACGGCGCGAAGGCCATGGATGGCGATACGCCGAAACCTTGGCCATTCCTCCACGGAAGAGGGCTTGTGCGTGCAAGCGATTCGAAGCGCCAAGGACGAAGACGCCGTCGCGATCGCGGAACTCCTGCGGCTGCGGCGGATCGAGTATGAGGCCTATCAGCCGACGTTCTGGCGAGAGGCGAAGGACTCCACTGAGAAGCACCTTCCCCACCTGCGAGAGATGCTTGCGCGGCCCGACGTGATCGCTCTCGTCGCACAGCGGGACGACGGGACGCTGGCTGGCGCGCTGATCGCCAGTCTGGTGCCCGCACCGCCCGTATACGCGCCCGGCGGCCCGACGTGCGCCATCGACGACTACTGGGTGCAGGACCCGCGGGAGTGGGGGACGACGGGCAAGGCATTGCTTTCGCAGGCGATGCGGCGGGCCAAAGAGCAGTTCGGCGCCGCCCAGGCGGTCGTGGTGTGCGCCCAGCGGGATCTTCCGAAGCGAGCACTCCTGGAAGCGGCGTCCTATTCGGTCGCCAGCGAATGGTGGACGAAGCCGCTGTAGTGGGAATTCCCGGGGCTCCATGACAGAGGACGCGGCCACCGAAGGGCGAAAGGGCATCCGCAGGCAGGGGAATACCCGCCGTTTGCGGCAAGGTCCGGCGCAGCGATGTGGGAGGCGATCGAATGGGCATCGAGATCGGCGGGCGGAACGCCCTCCTGCCGGAGCGGATCGCGCAAATGAAGGCGAAGGTGACCGGGGACCGGCACCTTCGGTCCATGCTGAACGCCGTTACGAAAAACGGTCTCGAGAAGGTGGCGCTGAACCGCGACGCCGTCGTGGCCATGCGGGACGCATTCTCGCAGCAGCTGCCGTCGCCGTCCGTGACGAACCAGATGAAGAGCGGGCGCTGCTGGATGTTCGCCGGGCTCAACGTCCTGCGCAGGGCATCCTTGGCCCGGCTGAAGGTCGAGGAGTTCGAACTCTCCCAGAACTACCTGACGTTCTTCGAAAAGCTCGAGAAGGCGAACGGCTACCTCGACGACATCCTCTCGACGCTGCGCGAGCCGAAAGACAGCAGGCTTGTGTCTTGGCTCCTCGGGGCGCCTGTGGCGGACGGGGGCGAGTGGGAACTCTTCGCGAACCTTGTGCTCAAGTACGGCGTGGTGCCGAAGTGGGCCATGCCGGAGACGCACCATTCGAACGACTCAAACCGGATGAACTACGTCCTCAACCTAAAGCTGCGCGAGGCCGGGCTGCGGCTGCGCGAGGCGCATGCAGCAGGCATCCCCCTCGGTGAGCTCGCCCGTCGCAAGGATGACGTGCTCGAGGAGATCTACCGGATCCTGGCGGTGTTCCTCGGCGACCCTCCGTCCTCGTTCGACTTCGAGTACCGCGACAAGGACGACACCTTCCACAGGGACCCCGGCTTGTCGCCCCAAGAGTTCTTCGAGCGCTACGTAGGCTTTGACTTCGATGCGTACGCGAACGTCGTAAACGTCCCGACCCAAGACAAGCCCTTCGGCCGCACGTACGTCGTGTCCCACCTGCCTGTCGTGCGGGGCGGGCCCTCGCGCCCGTACCTGAACGTAGACATCGAGACGCTGCGCGCCCTCGCGCTGTCTCAGCTGCAGAGCGGCGATTGCGTGTACTTCGGGTGCGACGTCGTGCAGATGATGGACGCCGAGGCGGGCGTGCTGGACGAGGCGCTCTAAGATCTGGAGGGCGTCTTCGGCGTACCGTTCCAGCTCACGAAGGCGGAGCGCCTGGACTACGGCGGCGAGATCGTCGGCGGCCACCAGATGGTCCTCACCGGGGTGCATGTCGTAGACGGAACGCCGGTGCGCTGGAAGGTCGAGAACAGCTGGGGCAGCGAGCAGGGCAAAAAGGGATATTTCGTGATGAGCGACGGCTGGTTCTCAGACTACGTCTACCAGGTCGTGGTCCGCACGGACCACCTGTCCCCGCAGCTGCAGGCGCAACTCCAAAGCCCCCCGGTTGTGCTTGCGCCGTGGGATCCCATGCGGGGTCTCTGAGCCTCCCGTTCGACGCGGGCCATCGGCGCAGTTCAGCCGCTCTGCGGTCCGAGGATGTAGACGTCCACCTTCTGGATGCCGAAGGCCGAGGTCTGCTGGTTATCGAGGTTGTAGAAGAGGTCGATGCGGTTCCCGACAATGGCGGAACCGGTGTCGGCCGCCAGCGCCGGCCCGTACCCTTCCACGTAGAGCCGCGTCCCGAGCGGTATGACCGTCGGGTCGACGGCGACCATCCCATGCGTCAACTCCACGCCGTTCAGACGTGCCGTGGCGCCCCACGGGCCATTTTGCTCCCAGCTCGCGTTGTAGGCGGTTGCGACGAGCGTGAGTCGGCGAGAGTAGCGGTAGAGCACGCCGCCGCGCATGAGGTAGTGGGGCTGCGTCGTTCCGACCAGGATCTTCGTCGGCTTCGGCGGAGTCAAGGGGACGCGCTGCGACGAAAGCGCGCGGGCGAGGCCATCGGCCGCGATGTGGACGGGCCGCTCGACCGCCACCGTGCCGGGCGTGCCTGGGGAGACGACTTTGCGCTGCCCCTTGTAGAGTGACTTGGTCTTCTGCTGCACGACGGGTGGCGGTACCTTGTGGATGCTGCGCGTGAAGAGCACGACTCCGTTGCCCTTGGGCTGGGCCGGGCCGCGTACGGGCAGCCGCAGCTGCGCGAAGACGAGTTGGGAAACGGAGCGCGGCGGCTGGATGAACGTCGCGGCGGCGACCAGCAGCAGGAGGACTCCCGCCCCGGAGAGCCTATGAAGCACCTTGCGGTTCCCCCAGGCGCTCCAGTTGGTCGACGAGATCCTGCAGCGCGTGCACATAGAGCACAGGCTGCCCCTCGCCCTGCACCACGAGCGCGTGTTCCTCGGCCGGCTGGCCTCCCGCGAACGACATGAGCTCCGCGTCCAGGCGGCCCGCGGCACCGCGTACGGAGAGCCGGATGCCTCCCAGCTGGATGCGCCCCAGTTGCCGCGCCAGGACCGCGACGGCACGCGTATGCGGCAAGAGGTCGTTCAATGACTCGCCCCCCGGCCGTAGTGTTCACCGGCGATGGCACGAAATGCGTCGCGCGCGCTTGGCCAAGTCGGCGGCAACTGGTCGCGAATGACGGTACGACCACCTTGCGGACACCGAGGCAGGGGATGGCATGGAGCGGGACGAACCCTGTCGGACAGGAGGTGGGCATGCGCAGGTGTCCCCTACGAAAGCAGAGGGCGTACTGCTCCTGTCCGCGATGTACGGCGAGGGTCACCGCCGCGCCGCGCAGGCGGTCGGCTTGGCCCTCGACGAACTGCGACCCGCCTTGCCGCACTGGGAAGAGGATTACTTCGAGTTCGTGGATCATCGCCTCAATAAGCTCGTCGCACGCACCTACGTCCTCAGCGTCCGTCATGTGCCGCTGATCTGGAGCGCGTTCTACCGCGGCACCTCGCGGATCGCACCGGGTTCCGCAATGCAGCGCTTTCTGAACGGCCTCGGCAGAAAGCACCTCCTGCAGCACCTCGAGCACGAGATGCCGCGCGTCGTGGTCAACACCTTCCCGACGCCGGCAGGCGTCCTCTCGACACTGCGGGGCAAGGGCGAGCTGACGTTGCCGAACCTCGTCGTGATCACGGACTATACGGTCCACTCGCAGTGGCTGCACCCGCACGTCGACCGCTATTACGTCGGGTCCGAGTCGGTCCGCGACGGCATGATCGAGCGGGGCATCCCCCCGGAGCGCATCCTCGCGACCGGCATCCCGATCCACCCGCGCTTTCGCGACCTGCCGCCGCGCACTGAGGCGCGGGCCGCGCTCGGGCTCGACGAGCGGCCGACGGTCCTCGCCATGGCCGGCGCCTACGGCATGATCGGCGGATTCCCGCAGATCGTCGGGGAACTCCTCGGCGCGGACCTGCCCTGCCAAATCCTCGTCGTGGCCGGCCGTGACCCGCAGCTCCGCGAGGCGCTTGAGGCGCTGCCG
>JAKAPV010000331.1 GCA_021806845.1 Bacillota bacterium
TACAGCGCCCAGCAAGACGACCTGATTGCGCTCAGGGGCCAAGGAACGCAAGGCGGCGAGCAGATCCTGGCGGCCGCGCGGGAAAGACTGCGCCTGCTGGGCATGCCCGAGGCGGCATTGACGACCCTGGAGCGCACGGGCAAGCCCCTGCGCGAGATTCCCGTGCTGGCTCCGCAGAGCGGGGTGGTGACGGCGCTCGCCATACGGCAGGGCAGCTACGTCTCGCCGCAGGCCGAACTGTTCGAGATCGCCAACCTGCAGCGCGTCTGGGTCAACGTGGCCTTGTACGACTACCAACTGCCGTGGGTACGAGTCGGCGACGCGGTGCGGCTGAGGCTTCAGGCCTATCCCGGCAAGACCTGGACGGGCCGCCTGAGCTTTCTCTACCCGACCGTGGATCCGCGCACGCGGACGGTCACCGCGCGCCTGAGCTTTGCCAACACCGACGGCGATCTACGTCCAGGCATGTATGCCGACGCCACTGTGCTGGGACATGCGCTATCGACGCTGGCCGTACCGAGCAGTGCGGTGCTGCGCACCCAGGAGGGCGACTACGTGATGCTGGCGCAAAGGCAAGGCCATTTCCTTCCAGTCCAGGTCGCCCTGGGGCCGCAGGCAGATGGCTGGGCGGCCATCGCCAAGGGCTTGAAGGCGGGTGACAGGGTGGTGGAAAGCGCCCAGTTCCTGCTGTACTCCGAGTCGCAGTTCCAGTCAGTGAAGGCGCGCATGCTGGGCGGCAACACGAGCCTTGACGCTGCGCCCCCGGGAGGCACTGCGCCCGGCATGTCGATACCTGGGGAAGCACAGGGCCGTGCAGTGGCACCGCCCGTCCTGGCCCCGGCAGCGGCGGGCTCGATGGCCGGCATGAACATGACGGCGACGGGGGACTCCCATGATTAGGCGCCTCATGGAGTGGTGCTTCGAGAACCGCGCCCTCACGGTGATCGGTGCGCTGATGCTGCTGGCCGCGGGCATGCTCGCGGTACGCAGCACGCCGCTGGAGGCCATTCCCGACATCTCCCCCACACAGGTCATCATCAAGACCTCGTACCCCGGACAGGCGCCGCAGGTGGTGCAAGACCAGGTGACCTATCCCCTGGAGACGACGCTGCAGTCGGTCCCCGGCGCGCGTGCAGTGCGCGGCTATTCGATGTTCGGCGACTCGTTCGTCTACGTCATCTTCCAGGACGGCACCAACATCTATGAGGCGCGCAACCTGGTCCTGCAGTACCTCAGCCAGGTGCAGTCGAGGCTTCCACGAGGGGTTACTCCAGCGCTCGGGCCCGACAGTTCCGGGGTGGACTGGATTTACATGTACGCCCTGACCGACACGGGTGGCACGCGTGATCTGAGTCAACTCACCACCTTGCAGAACTGGTTCCTCAAGTACCAGTTGCAGGGGATTCCGGGGGTGGCCGAGGTCGCCACGGTCGGAGGCATGGTCAAGGAATTCCAGGTGGTGGTCAACCCGCAGGCCCTGCTGGCCTACGGCCTGACCTTGCCGCAGGTCGAGGATGCGATCCGCGCCGCCAACGGTGAGACCAGCGGATCAGTCGTCGATCTGGGAGAAGCCAGCTACATGGTGCGCACGACCGGCTATGTGCACTCGCTGAGCGATCTGGAGAACGCGCCGCTGGCTGCGCGCGATGGCGTGCCCGTGACGCTCAAGGACGTCGCGCGCGTCGAGTTCGCTCCCGAGTTGCCCAACAGTGCCGCGGACCTCGACGGCCAAGGCGCAGTCGTCGGCGGCATCGTGATGATGAACCAGGGCTCCAACGCCGATGCCATCATCCGCAGGGTGGAGGACAAAATCCGGGCCCTCCAGGCTTCGTTGCCGCCAGGGGTGAAGATCGTCACCACGTACAGCCAAGCCCCGCTGATCCAGCGCGCAATTCACACGCTCACGGAGAAGCTGCTGGAAGAGTCGCTGATCGTCTCCCTGGTTTCCTTCCTATTTCTCCTGCGAGCGCGCTCCGCTCTTGTCGCGATCGTGTCGTTGCCGTTGGGAATCCTCGCGGCTTTTGTCGTGATGTGGGCGCAAGGCATCCCGGCCAACATCATGTCGCTGGGAGGCATCGCCATCGCCATCGGTGCCATGACGGACGCCGCGATCGTGATGATCGAGAACATGCATAAGCACATGGAGCACGAACCCGGTGCCGATCCCTGGATGAAGGCGCGGGTGGCGGCCTCGGAGGTAGGACCCGCGCTGTTCTTTTCTTTGCTGATCATTGCGGTGTCGTTCCTCCCGGTGTTTGCGCTCGGTGGCGAGCAGGGCAAGCTGTTCAGCCCGCTGGCGTTCACCAAGACCTACGCCATGGCTGCCGCGGCCATCCTGTCGATCACCCTGGTGCCGCTGCTGATGGCCTGGTTCATCCGCGGAAAGATCCGTCCGGAGGGCGCGAACCCCCTGAACCGACTGCTCACCTGGGTGTATCGCCCGCTGATTCACGGCGTGCTGCGGGCACCGTGGCTGGTCATCGGCCTGAGTCTCGTCGCCGTGGCAAGTCTGTACTTCCCCTGGAAACACCTCGGCTCGGAGTTCATGCCGCCGCTGAATGAAGGTACCTTGCTGTACATGCCGGTGGCGCAGGATCCGTCGATCTCCATCGGACAATCGGCCGCCATCCTGCAGCAGACGGATCGCATCATCAAGAGCTTCCCGGAAGTGCGCAGCGTCTTCGGCAAGGCGGGGCGGGCACAGACGGCCACCGATCCGACACCGATCTCGATGTTCATGTCGGTGGTCAACCTCGAGGACCGCAGCAAGTGGCCTGCGGGGATGACGACCGCGAAGCTGATCGAGGAGATGAACCAGGCCCTGCGCATACCCGGAGTGTCCAACACC
>JAKAPV010000332.1 GCA_021806845.1 Bacillota bacterium
CCCGACCAGCACGCCGATCCGGCCGAGCCCCGGGCGCTGCGCGCCATGCACATAGCTTGCGACCACCGGGGCGGAGAGCACCCTGACGCGCCTGAGCGTCAGGTTTTTGCCGATCGTCGCGGCCAGCCGCGTCAGCTCCTCGCCGATCGTACGGGCGCCGCCCGGGAGCAGCGCGGCAAGAATGGCGTTGATATCCTCGCCGGTTTGGAGCGCCGCCTGGGCCACCCTGGCCACGAAGTCCTGGAAGGTCTGGTTGCGCGCCACGAAATCGGTCTCGGCGTTCACCTCAACCATGGCGGCGCGGTCGAGCCGGCCGTCCCGGCGGCCGGCGATGCCGACGAGTCCTTCGCTCGCCGCGCGGCCGGCCCGTTTCGCCACCGCGGCCAATCCCTTCTTGCGCAGCCAGTCCACCGCCGCCTCGAGCCCGCCGCCGGTTTCCGCCAGCGCCCGCTTGCAGTCCATCATGCCGGCGCCCGTCTTCTCGCGCAGCTGCTTGACGATATCCGCTGTGATCTCCAAACCGATTCCCTCCCGTTTTCGTGCGAAGGCGCCCCCGGATGACCCGGGGGCGCGCAGCGTCTGCCTACTCCGCGATCTGCACGCCCTGCTTGCCCTCCAGCACGGCGTCCGCCATGCGGGCGGTCAGGAGCTTGACGGCGCGGATCGCGTCGTCGTTGCCGGGGATGACGTAGCTGATCTCGTCGGGGTCGCAGTTCGTGTCGACGATCGCGACGACCGGAATGCCAAGGGCGTTCGCCTCGGTGACGGCGATGCGCTCCTTGCGCGGGTCAATGACGAAGAGCGCGGCAGGCAGGTTCTTCATTCCCTTGATGCCGCCGAGGAACTTCTCCAGCTTCTCCTTCTCGTGCAAGAGACCGCTGACTTCCTTCTTCGTGAGCGTCTGGAAGCGGCCGTCGGTCTCCATCTCCTCGAGCTCTGTCAGGCGCTGCAGGCGCTTTCTGATCGTCCCAAAATTCGTAAGCGTGCCGCCGAGCCAGCGCTGGTTCACGTGAAATTCGCCGCAGCGCTGCGCCTCTTCGGCGACCGATTCCTGCGCCTGCTTCTTCGTGCCGACGAACAGGATCCGGCCATTGTCGCCAGCCACCTGACGGATGAACTGGTAGGCCTCATCGACCTTCTTGACCGTCTTCTGCAGGTCGATGATGTAGATGCCGTTGCGCTCGGTAAAGATGTACGGGCGCATCTTCGGGTTCCAGCGCCGCGTCTGGTGCCCGAAGTGGACGCCAGCCTCCAGGAGCTGCTTCATCGAAATGTACGACACGGGATTCCTCCTCATCGGTTTTGCCGCCGCGCGGGTCCTCTGCGCCGAGAAACCCAGGATCGCCGGGCCACCGCCCAGCGCATCACCGCGCGTGCGAAATTGCCTTCAGCAGTATACCACGCGGTTCAAGATGGCTCAACGGAGGTATCAGCCGGCGCAGCCCCCGGCTTTCGCGCGCTGATATGTCAGACGGTCCGGGAAGTAGGCGATGAAGGGGTGTCCGAGCCAGCGGTAGAGTACGTAGATGCCCTGCACTCCGTAGCTGCTGTTTCTGTACGCGTGCGCTTCCACCCAGATGCGCGATCCCTGCGTGGCCGACTGGAAGGCTCCGAGCGTGACAGGCAGCCTGCGCAGCGGGTGCAGTACGATGAAGGCCCGCGAGGCGCCGACCATCCCTGCGTTGAAGGGACTCGCAGAGGAGAGACCGATCCGGATCGCGAGTCCCGGTGAGACGCGTCCGGGCCAGACAGAGAGCACCGTCACCGGCGCGAACGTGGCGTCGCGCAGGACATCGGTACCGAAGATCGCCGCGCCGCCCGAGGTGACGCATGCCCCCTCGTCCGTCCCCGTCGGCATCTGCAGCGGGCCGCCGCCGAGCGGCACGAGGAACCAGACGACCGCGAGCAGTGCGATCACCCCGGCGCTGGTCAGCGCACGTCGTCGGTTGGCCACCGGAAGACCTCCCTCCGGCTAGGTCTGCGCCACTCCCGACCCGCGCGGACGCGGGCCGTTCCCTTGCGGCCTACAGCTGGGCGAACACCAGGACGCCCACCACCAGCAGCACGAGCGCCGAGACCACGTGGCCGTTGCGTTCGAGCCAGGGCCACTCGACCTGGTAGCCCCCGACCGTCGCGAGCAGGGTCAGGACGACGAACGTCGCGATCGTTGCCAGCGAGAACACTATAAGCGCTCCGATCGCGGGCACGACCCCGACCGCGGATGCGGCCAGAAAGACCGGCAGGATCGTCAGATCTGGCGACGCGGCGACGCCGAAGGGGACCGCCACTTCGGCGAGCCACGAGCCGTGGCGGGTCTCGTCCGCATGCGTGTGGGTATGGCCACCATGCACGTGACCATGATGCGGGTGTCCCGCATGTTCCGGACCCGCGTCGCTGTGCGCCTGCTCATGCCCATCGTGGTCATGCGCATGATCGTGGTTGTGGTCGTGGTCGTGGTCGTGGTCCGCCCTGCCCGCCATGTCCAGGTGGTGGTGATGGTGATCGTGATGGTGGGCCTGGCCGCGCGCCAGCAGGGCCCAGACCAGAAAGCCGATGCCCGTCAGCACCAGCACACCGCCGACGATCTGGCCCTCCTCGGCGAAGATCTGCTGGCGCAGCGCGATTCCGACGGCGGAGAGCAGCACGCCGAGCACCAGCGATACCGAAACGTGTCCGAGCGCGGCCAGCAGGCTGGTCTTCGCCGTGCGCGCGAGGCTCCAGCGGTTGCTGCGCGCGACGACCGCGAGCGGCACCCAGTGGTCCGGGAGGATCGAGTGCGCGATCCCTACTCCGGCCGCCGCGGCAAGAATGAGCGGTAGAGGTGTCAC
>JAKAPV010000333.1 GCA_021806845.1 Bacillota bacterium
CCCCTCGCCGCAGCACCATCTGCACCGGCACGCCCAGTTCCGAAAGGCCGCGGGCGACATTGATTCCCGAGCCGCCAATGCCGACCTGCAGGGCGTCCGCGAGCACGTCCCCGCCGGAGCGCGGGAACCGCGGCACGCGCAGGTGCAGCTGCAGCAGCGCGACCCCCACCACGATGACCTTGGGCTGCCCTGTCCTGGCCATCTATCCGAGCAGCGCCCTGAGATAGCTGGACTCATCCCGGGGAGCGTCGCCTTCATCCGAGTGCGCCTGCAAAAGCTGCAGTGCGTGCGGCGCGATCGGCAGCCCGATCCCGTCCGCCGCCGCCATCTCGACGGCGAGGCGCAGGTCCTTGAGGCGGTTCGCGACCGAGAAGCCCGGCTCCCATTGGTCGCCCCGCAGGCGGTCGAGCAGCTTCGTGAGTTCGAACGACGCGGCGGAGCTCTGCGGCAGCACCTCTTCGATCTTCTCCTGCGGCACGCCCTCGCGCAGCGCGAGCCGGATCCCCTCCGCGGCGACCATCAGGGTGAGGCCGGAAATGAGGTTGCCCGCGAGCTTGAGCGTCTCGCCGAGCCCCGTCTCGCCTACGTGCACGATACGCCTCCCCATCGCCTGAAAGAGCGGCATCGCCGCGTCGAAATCCTCCGCGGCACCGCCGACCATGATCGTCAAGGTACCGTCCCGCGCCCCGATGTCGCCGCCCGTGACGGGGGCGTCCAGGAACCTCAGGCCGCGCTCCCTGGCCGCGGCAGCCACCTTGCGCGAGGTGCCCGGAGCGATCGTCGACATGTCGATGAGCAGCGTGCCGGGGTTCGCCCCCGCAAGCGTACCGGCTTGGCCGAAGCTGACCTCCTCGACCGCGGCGTCCGCCGTGACGATCGTGATCACGGCATCCTGGTCGCGTGCGGCCTCGGCAGGCGTCGCAGCGACGCGCGCGCCCGCCTGCCGGAAAGGCTCCGTGCGCGCAGGGGTGCGGTTGTAGACAGTGACTTCGTGTCCCGCCCGCCTCAGGTTCTCCGCCATGTACCTGCCCATGACCCCAAGGCCGATAAATCCAACTCGCATGCTTGCCGGCAAACGCCGGCCCACCTCCTCGTCTATCCCGGGGAGCGGCCCCGCACCGCGGGCCCAAGTTCCTCCGCTTGGCCGGCCGCATCGCAGCGGCGCACAAGTTCCGAAAGCCCTGCGCCTGCCGGCAGCCAAAACTCCACCTGCACGCGCGCGGCGAACTCCACGGCGAGCACTTCGCCATCTGCGGCCTCGATCGCCCGCAGCAAGGAGACGCGCTGCGCGTGGGCGACGCTCGCGCGGTACCGTGTGCCGGGCGTCATCCGTTCGACGCGCGCGGCGTCCAGGGCGTCGGCGCCTGCCCCGAGGTAGGCGCGAAAGAGCCCCGGCCGGCCGAGCTTTCTGCCACCATAGTAGCGCACGACCACCAGTAGGCCGTAGTCGATGCCGCGGCGGCGCAGCGTCTCGAGCAAGGGGAGACCCGCCGTTCCCTGGGGTTCGCCGTCGTCGCTCTGGCGCTCCTGCCCTGGTCCGATCCGCCACGCATAGCAGTGGTGGGTCGCGTCCGGGTGCGCGCCGCGCAGCGCCTGAAGGGCCGTCTCGGCAGCTGCCGGGGTTTGTGCCGGCACGGCATACCCGAGAAAGCGCGAGCGGTCGATCACGACCTCTGACCTGCCCTCCGCCACGATGGCGCTATGTATCTCCGTCATGCTTTCAGGGTTCGCCGGGAGGAGCGGCGACGCCTTTCGTGAAATGGCAAAGCGCCCCTCCCGCCGGGAGAGGGGCGCCAGGATTGCCTGCTCAGTGTGCCGGAGCCTTTTTCTCGATCAGCTTGTGCAGGACGGAGCTCATCGCGTGCCGCTCCTCGTCCGTGCCGTTCTGCCACATCTGCTTGAGCAGTACCTGCTCAGGGGAGCGCGGCTGGACTTCCTTCATCAGCCAGTCGGCGATCCGCTTCGCGGTATTGTCGATATGCTCCTTGGAAAGTCCCATGGCGTGGGCGTGCTGCAGCTTGTCGGCCAGTTCGCGCTCGAACTGCTGGAACGAGTCAGTCAACTCTGGCAAGGGTGCAAACCTCCTTGATCACGACCTCACCGAGTAGACTGCGAACCCGCTGCAAATCTCATGCAAGGGAGGCGGACGAGTTGTCGCTGGAGCGCCTTCGCGCAGCCAAGGCCTTGCTGCCGCCGCAAGGGCGGGTCGCGGACGTCGGGGCCGGCGACGGCGATCTCGCGCGCATGCTGGCCGCAGACCACGCCTTCTCTCACGTCATCGCGACCGAGGCCGCCGAGGGGCCGTTTGCGCGCCTAAGGCGCGCGTGCGGCGACGACCGCTCCATCGAACTGCGCTTCGGCCAGGGCCTTGCACCGCTGCTCGGGGAGACTCTCGACGGCATCGCCATCCTGGGCATGGGCGCCGGCACGATCCTCGAGATCCTGGAGGATCATCGCGAGCATCAAGGCGCCGTCTTCGTGCTCGGTCCCATGCAGCACGCGCCGACGCTGCGCCGCGGCCTCGCGGCGAGCGGCCTTGCGATCGTCGACGAGCGGCTTGCGCTCGAGGCGGGGCGCGTCTATGAACTCATCGCGGTGCGGGCCGCCGAGTGTCCCGCCATGTCCTGGCTCGATCTACAGCTCGGCCCCGTACTGCGCAAGCGGCGGCCGCCGGGCTTCGGCCTCCTCTGCGAGCAGCGCCTTCGGCCTCTGCGCGCACGCCTGGCCGCGGGCCGCAGCGATCCAGGTCTCCTTGCGAACATCCGGGCGATCGAGGAGGAATACGATGCAGCGCGCGGCACTTGAAGAAGCAGATCGGAA
>JAKAPV010000334.1 GCA_021806845.1 Bacillota bacterium
TCTAGGGCCTTGACCACCCGGGTGACATGGGGCTGAGAGACGTGCAGCCGTTCCGCCGCTCGACGGAAGCTCAGTTCTTCGGCGACGGTGAGGAAACAGGAAAGCTGTTTCAGCTCCATGCTTGCATGATACGCAATCCGTATCTTCTATGGCTATATCTCGCATTGGACGCATCAGTGCCGGTGGTCTACGCTGGCCTCGACCAGGGAGGCGACAGAAGTGCGAATGATGGTCGTTTCTGGCGGCGGAACTGGCATCGGCCGGGCCACGGCTGAGGCCTTTGCGTTGTTGGGAGATACCGTAGTGATCGTAGGCCGCCGGCCTGAAGTGCTGGAACGAACCGCTGGCGAGATCCGCCTGGCGGCGCGCCACGAACGCGTAGTACCAGTACCGGCGGACCTCGCAACCCCGGAGGGGGCTGAGCAGGCGGCCGCAGCAGTGCGCCGACTGGGAATGGGCGCCGTCGATGGACTCGTCCATGCGGCTGGCGGAGTCGACCGATCTGCGGCAGCGAACCTGCATGAGGTCGACGCGGCATGGAATCGGGACTTTCAGCAAAACGTGCTGACAGCTGTCCTGCTGACCGCGGCTGTGCGGTCAGATCTCAGGCGGCCTGGTGGCCGAATCATCCTGATCAGTTCCATCGCAGCGGTAAACGGCGGCGGAGGATCGTACTCCGCCGCCAAGGCGGCCCTGCACGGCTGGGCCGTGAGTTTGGCCCAGGAACTGGGACCGGACGGCATAACCGTCAATGTGATTGCACCGGGCTACATCGCCGAGACTGAGTTCTTCGGTGAACGGATGACACCGGAGCGCCACAACCGTCTGGTCTCGAGGACGTTGGTGGGCAGGCCCGGTCTTCCCGCCGACATTGCGGCGGCGTCCGTGTATTTAGCGTCCAAAGAGGCGTCCTACGTTACAGGGCAGGTTCTCCACGTAAACGGGGGCGCCGCATTCTCACGATAGGTCATCGCGCGTTTGGGCGGCGAAGGCTTCTAAATCTCTTCACTTGACAGGCAGTTCTATTGTCCGGTCGTCGCTTCCCTCAAAGCGGTCTAGGCGCCTTATTGCCAGGTTCGCCAGGAATACCAGCCCGAAGGTGACAGCAAGGGCCCTGAGATCCACGCTGCACCTCCACCCTCGTCTTCGGGTTGGATGGTATGCGGGGCTCCAGTCGTGGCAGTCCAGCAGTGTGCCGCAAGGGGGTGTGTCAAGGACTGGTGACCCCCTACTTCAGGGCTCTGTTCGCGACGATCAGGACGTCGGCGTCTCGCGTCTCGCGCAGGACGCGCTCGATCACGGAGCCCCTCAGCACTTCCTCCCAGCGGGTCTTGCCGGTCTCCCCGAGGATGATCTGCGTCGCGCGCACCTCCTTCGCGATGTCCACTAGGCAGCGCGCAACATCGGCGTCCTCCTTGCGAATCACTTCCGCGCCGAGTTCACGCGCGAGCCGCAGGTTGAGGTCGAGCGTCTCGGCTTCGCGAAGGCCGGGCGTCTTGTTGGGCGGCAGGACCGTCGCGACGAGGAAATCTCCCTTGAGGCGGCGTGCCATCCGGTAACCGCGCCGGATCAGCAGTTGACCGGTCGGCGATGCGGTGATGCAGACCAGCACGCGGTCCTTGGTGTGCCACGGCCCCTCGATGTGGTGCAGGCGCATATAGTCGTCCAGGTCGCTGTCGGCCTCGTCCGCCACCGTTCGCAGCGCGAGCTCTCGCAGCGCCGTGAGGTTGCCGACGCGAAAGAAATTGTCGAGCGCGCGCCGCGTCTGCTCGGGCGGATAGACCTTACCCTGACGCAGGCGTTCCACGAGAGCCTCTGGCGCGAGATCGATCAGGCGCAGCTCTGTCGCGTCCACCACCACTGAGTCGGGGATGGTCTCCCGCACGCGTATGCCCGTCACCTGCGCGACGATGTCGTTCAGGCTCTGCAGGTGCTGCACGTTCAGGGTGGAGTGCACGTTGATCCCCTGCTCGAGGATCTCCTGCACATCCTCGTAGCGCTTTGCGTGGCGCAGACCAGGCGGATTCTGGTGGGCCAGTTCGTCCACCAGCACGACGTCCGGCTGCCTGCGCATGACCGCTTCCACGTCCAGTTCCTCCCGCTCGATCCCGTTATAGGGAACGCGCAGCGGCGCAATGAGTTCGACGCCCTCGAGGAGCGCAGCGGTCTCCGGGCGGCCATGGGTGTCGATCACGCCTGCGACGACGTCGATGCCGCTCTCTCGCAAAGAGTGGGCTTCCATCAGCATCGCGTACGTCTTGCCGACGCCCGCGGCCGCACCGATGAAGATCTTGTGCCGCGCGCGGCGCAGGCTCTCAATCTGACGCAAGACCTCCTCGGAGGTGCGCCTGCGGTAGTCGCTCATCGCTTCGCCATCAGGCGCTGCAGCGCCAGGTTGAGGCGCAGGACGTTCACGCGCCAGGGACCGTAGAGGCCCAGCACAGGCCCTTGCGCATCGTGCAGCACGAGCGCCCTGAGGGTCGCCTGCGAGATGCCGGTGCGCGCGGCGATCGCCGGGATCTGCAGGAAGGCATCCTGCAGCGTGATCTCAGGATCAAGCCCTGAGGCGGAGCTCTCCACGAGGTTTGCGGGAGGCTGCGCGCTGCCGATCATCGGGCGGATCGCCTGGATGTTCGCGCGCACCTCCTGCACGAGCGCCTGGTTCGTCGGACCGAGGTTCGAGCCGCCGGAGTTGTTCGCGGCGTACGGCTCAGGCCTCCCCGTCAAGGGGTTCACGGTCGCGGACGGGCGGCCGTGGAAGAGATCGAGCGGTGTCACCTGCTGACCGATCAGCATGGAACCAGATC
>JAKAPV010000056.1 GCA_021806845.1 Bacillota bacterium
CGCCGTGTTTTCGGTGATAGTGAGCCAGGGCGGCATAGGTGGGAAGATAGAGCGCCGTCGGTTCATCGTTGCACTCCGTGAAGCGGATCGTGGCCATGTCGATGACCGAGGAGATGAGCGCGATACCGTTGGGGAACCATCCGTAGCGCGTCTGCAGGTGGTCGGCCAAGGCGCTCGCCCGCACGGTCCCGTACGATTCGCCGGCAAGGAACTTGGGCGACAACCAGCGTCCGTTCCTTGACGTCCAGAGTCGGATGAGCGCACCGACCGACTCAAGGTCCTTCTGGAAACCGTGGTACTCGCCCGCCTTGCCGCCCTCCACGACTCGGGAGTAGCCAGTGGTCACCGGGTCAATGAACACCAGGTCGGTCACGGCGAGGAGGGTCTCGGCATTGTCGGCAATCCCCCACGGCGGCGGAGTCAGCTCCCCGTCATCGCCCATCAGCACCCGACGGGGGCCGAGCAGACCGAGGTGCAGCCACACGCTCGACGATCCCGGTCCGCCGTTGAAGGCGAACGTAACCGGGCGGGTCGTGGGGTCCGCCCCCTCCAGCACATAGGAGGTGACAAACATCTCCGCCTTGGGCCGGAACCCGGTCCACTTTCCATCCTCCACCACTTCCTCCCGAAGCACCATCCGCCCGGCGGTGACGGTGTAGCGGAGCTCCCCGGACGGCGTCGTGAGGGCATGGGTCGTGGTGACGAGGTCGTCCGTGGGCTCAGGGCGGCGGGCGCCGTCGCCATCGACAAGTCGAGCCATTTCCGCATGCACGACGCGACGCCTCTCGTCGTGCCGGAAGTGAACTTTGACGCCATCACCGGCGACACCCGGATCATCGCAAGTCCAAACTGCTCCACCATCCAGCTCGTGATGGCGCTCGCTCCGCTCGAGCGTACCGCGGGGCTTGGCCGCGTCCTCGTCAGCACGTATCAGTCGGTCTCGGGCAGCGGGCGCGAGGCGCTCGAGGGGCTCGAGGCGGAGGCGAGGGCCTACGCTGCCGGCGAGGAGATAGCGCCCAAGGCGTATGCCCAGCCCATCCACATGAACGTGCTTGCCCAATGCGACGCCTTCCTCGAGGACGGCTTCACCAAGGAAGAGCAGAAACTCCGCCAGGAGACGAGAAAGATCCTCTCGCGCCCGGACCTGCCGCTCGCGGCAACCGCCGTTCGCGTGCCCGTGCGGGTGGGACACTCCGAGGCTGTGACGGTGGAGCTCGGGCGCCCGATGGACGCTGCCGAGGCCCGTCGCCTGCTTGGAGAACAGCCGGGCGTCCGCGTCGTCGACGATCCGCAGCACGCGATCTACCCCACGGCCCGCATGGCCGACGGAATCGACGAAGTGCTCGTGGGTCGCGTGCGTCAGGACCCGGACCGCGCCGATGTCCTTCACCTCTTTGTGGTGGCCGACAACTTGCGCAAGGGCGCGGCAACAAACGCCGTACAGATCGCGGAGGCCATATGGAAGACCCGGCAGTAGTCGTTCAAAAGTTCGGCGGCACCTCCGTTTCCGACCGCGAGCGCCGTGCGCGCGCTGCGGAAATCGTACGGCGCAGCATCGAGGAGGGCCTGCGGCCAGTTGTCGTCGTGTCCGCCCCTGGGCGCCTCGGCGATGCGTACGCAACCGACACTCTCCTGCGGCTCGGCCGCGAGGAAGGCGGCAGCATCCCTACCCGCGAGTCAGACCTGCTGGTTGCCTGCGGGGAGATCATCTCGGCCGTTCTGATGGCGGCAAACCTGCGCAGCGTCGGCATCACATCTCAGGTACTGACGGGGTCGCAGGCGGGCATCGAGACGGACGGGACGTACGGGGACGCGAAGGTCCTGCGCGTCGACCCGGAGCCCCTGCGCGCGGTCATCGCCGAAGGAGCGGTGCCTGTCGTGGCTGGGTTCCAGGGCAGCACTCCATCCGGTGAACTGGCGACGCTCGGCCGCGGCGGGTCCGACACGTCGGCGGCGGCGATCGGGGCGGCGCTGGGAGCCCAGTTCGTCGACATCTTCACGGACGTCGACGGCGTGAAGACGGCTGACCCTCGCGTCGTCCCGGAGGCCCGCACCATCACGGAGCTCGACTACGATGAACTCTTCCAGCTGGCGGAGGCGGGAGCGAAGGTCGTGCACCCGCGCGCCGTGGAGATCGCGCGCCAGGCACGCGTGCCGCTGCGCGTCCGATCGACCTTCGCAGACGACCACGGCACGCTGGTCGGAGGCATGCGCCTTGTGGATCTCTGGCAGGCGCGGCGCCCCGACCGTTCCATCGTCGGCGTCACGGACCGCACCGACATCGGACTCGTCCTGGTCGAGACGCCGCAGGACGACAGCCGGTCCGCGATCGAAGCGAGCATCTTCGAGAGCCTCGCGAAGCAGGGCGTTTCGGCAGATATGATCTCCGTATCGCCGGGGCGCGTCGCCTTCATCGTCGACCGTGCGAAGCTGCCGCTCGCCGGCACGACGCTGGATGGCCTCGGCCTTGCGCACCACCTGCGCGACGACGTCGCCAAGGTCGCCATCGTGGGATCCGCGATCCAGGGCCTGCCGGGCGTCATGGCGACCCTCACGGCCGGCCTCCTCGGCGCCGGTGTCCAGATCCTCTCCACCTCTGACTCGCACTCCTCGATCGCGTGCCTCGTGCCGGCCACGAGCCGCGAAGCCGCAGTGCGCGCGCTGCACCGCCAGTTCAATCTCTCCTGACCTGCCGGCCCGTCTCGCTTGAAGGGGGTAAGCCCAATGCCGGTCGGACGCATGCTGACGGCCATGGCCACACCGTTCACCCCGCAGCTCGAACTGGACCCCCAGAAGGCGCGCTCCCTCTCGCAGCGGCTGGTCGAGGAGGGATCCGACGGCATCGTCGTCGCCGGGACGACCGGCGAGTCGCCGACGCTTTCCGAAGAAGAAAAAGTCCTGCTCTTCGAGGCGGTCGCCGACGCCGCAGGAGACCGCGCCACCGTGTGGGCCAACACGGGGAACTACGATACGAGCGCCTCGGTCCGCCTCACGCAGGCGGCGGAGCGCACGGGCGTGCACGGCGTGATGCTCGTCGTCCCGTACTACAACAAGCCGTCCCAGGAGGGACTCTACCGCCACTTCCGCACGATCGCCGATGCGACGCGCCTGCCCGTCATGCTCTACAACGTGCCTTCGCGCACGAGCCAGAACCTGCTGGCGGAGACGGTCCTGCGCATCGCCCGCGACTGCCCGAACGTCGTGGCCGTCAAGGAGGCGTCGGGCAGCCTCGAACAGGCGGCCGAGATCGTGCGCGGCCGCAAGCGCGACCTCTCCGTACTGTCCGGTGACGACAAGATGACCCTGCCGCTCCTCTCGATCGGGGCCGACGGCGTCGTCTCCGTCGCGTCGCACCTCGTCGGACCCGAGATCCGGCGCATGATCGAAGCGTTCCTGAAGGGCCAGGTGCGGATCGCGCAGGAACTGCACCTGCGCCTCTTGCCGCTCTTCACGGGCCTGTTCTTCACGTCGAACCCGGTGCCGCTCAAGCGTGCGCTGCAGCTCTGCGGACGCGACATCGGAGGCGTGCGGCTACCGCTCGCTCCGCCGAGCGCGGCCGAGGACGACTTCCTGCAAGGCCTCTTGCGCAGCCAGGGCCTCCTCTAGCGCGCGCGGCCGGGTGCCACCGGCCGCGCTTGCCTTCGCGGGTCAGCGTCTGTATACTGCAAGGCAGATCTTGTGTACGGACCTGCGCCGAGAGGCAAACGGGTCCCTGCGGCGACTGCCGGGACGGCGGGCAGGCGTCAACGGGGCGGGACGGCTATGTCTGTCCTAGTTTGCGTTTTGGCGCGCCCGCCCGCGCTTTCGTGTGCGTGCCAACGGGGCCTAGGCACAGAGGAGGGACCAATCGTTTGACAGGGCCGACTAGGCGTGCCCCGAAAAAGGCGCACGTCGCGGAGACGGGCAAGCTGCACGTCATTCCGCTCGGCGGACTCGGTGAAATCGGCAAGAACATGACCGCCTACGAGTACAACGGAGAGATCATCGTCGTAGACAGCGGCCTCGCATTCCCAGAGGACGAGATGTTCGGCGTCGACCTCGTGATCCCCGACATCGCATACCTTTTGGAGCACCGTGAGCAGGTCAGGGGCATCTTCCTGACCCACGGCCACGAGGACCACATCGGCGGATTGCCGTACATCCTTCGCCAGTTGCAGGTTCCGATCTTCGCGACAAAGCTGACGTTCGGCCTCATTCGGGGCAAGCTCGAGGAACACGGGCTCGTCGCGCACGAAAACTCCCGGGAGATCCGGCCTGGCGATACCATCCGCCAGGGCCCGTTCTATGTGGAGGCGTTCCGGGTGAACCACTCGATCCCGGACGCGGTCGGGTTCGCCATCCACACGCCCGTGGGCACCTGCGTGCACACCGGAGACTTCAAGTTCGACCAGACGCCGGTGGACGGCGAGGTCGCAGATTTCCACCGCCTTGCGGAGCTGGGGCAGAAGGGTGTGCTTGCCCTCTTCTCCGACTCCACGAACTCCGAACGCCCCGGCTACACCGGGTCGGAGCGCCAGGTCGGGCGGGTGCTCGACGAAGTGATCGGCGCCGCCAAGCAGCGGGTGCTGGTCGCGTCCTTCGCGAGCAACGTGCATCGCATCCAGCAGGTGATGAACGCCGCCCACAAGCTAGGCCGGAAGGTTGCCGTGGTCGGACGCAGCATGGAGAACGTGGTGCGCATCTCGCTGGAGCTCGGCTACCTCAAGGTGGACGAGGGCACGCTCATCGAGATCGACGACATCAACCGCTTTCCCGCGAACCAGATCGTGATCATGACCACCGGCTCGCAGGGCGAGCCGATGGCAGCGCTCTCGCGCATGGCCGCGTCGGAACACAAGAAGGTTGAGATCCTGCCCGGCGACACGGTGATCATCGCCGCGACGCCGGTGCCGGGCAACGAGAAGTCCGTCTCGCGCACCATCAACAACCTCTACCGGCGCGGCGCCGAGGTCGTCTACTCGACCAACATGGGCGTGCACGTCTCCGGCCACGCGAGCCAGGAAGAGATCAAGCTGATGATCAACCTGACGCAGCCGCGCTTCTTCGTGCCGATGCACGGGGAGTACCGGCACCTCATGCACAACTCGCGACTCGCCGAGAGCCTCGGCGTGCCGAAGTCGAACATCCTGATCGGTGAGAATGGCGCGGTGTTCGAGTTCACCGAAGGCACCGCCGCCATCGTCGGCAAGGTCAATTCCGGCATGGTCCTCGTCGACGGGCTCGGGGTCGGCGACGTGGGCAACATCGTGCTGCGCGACCGCAAGCTCCTCGCCGAGGACGGCGTGATCGTAGTCGTGGTCGCGATCGACCGCGACTCCCAGATGCTGATCTCCGGTCCGGACGTCGTGTCTCGCGGCTTTGTCTACGTGCGCGAGTCCGACCAGCTGATCGAGGACGCGAAGCAGAAGATCCGCGAGGCCTTGGCGAACGCCGATGGCCGCCGCCTGGGCGACTGGTCCGCGATCAAGTCGCTCGTGCGCGACACGGTCGGCCGCTTCGTGTTCGAGCGGACCCGCCGCCGCCCCATGGTGCTTCCGATCGTGATGGAGATCTGATGCCTCCCCGGGTTCAGGCCGGAGCGGCGCTGACGCTCGCGAACCTCCTCTGGGCCACCACCTACACGGCTTCTGCGCTTGCACTCTCGATCGGCGCGGGGCGGCTTGCCGCCCTGCGCTTCATCATTGCTGGGCTGCTCGTGCTCGGCTTCGTGCTGCGTGCGGGCCTGCCGCGCGGCAAGCTGCTTCTCCAGGCCGCGGGCCTCGGGGTCCTCGGCTTCAGCGTCGCGTTCGGCCTGCAGTTGCTCGGCATCGCGTACGCCGGAGCGACGCTCGCTGCGCTTTCGATCGCGCTCGAGCCGCTCACGACGGCCCTTGTGGCGCGCCTCGTGCTGAGAGAGCGACTGAGCCGCCTGATGCCGGTCGCCTTCCCGCTCGCGGTCGCCGGCACCTGGCTTTTGGCCGGAGCACCTCTACCGGGGCACAACGCGCACTTCATCGGCATCCTCTTCCTTGTGCTGGCGACCGTCTGCTACGGTTTCTACAACGTCCTCGGCAAGCCGCTCGCCCATGCGATCGGCGAGTTCCGCCTGACCGGCATCGGCACCATCGCGGCAGCCATCACGCTGACTCCTTTGCTGTTTTTCGGGCCGTGGCCGCAGGTCCATCCCGGCGACTGGATCGCGGTCGTCTATCTGGGCCTCGGGCCGACCATCGCCGCCTACTCGCTCTGGTACTACGCGGTCCGCCGCGTGCAGGTCGGCTTTGCCGCCTTTTTTCTCTACGTGCAGCCGGTTGCGGGTGCGGCGCTCGGTTGGCTCTGGCTCGGCCAGGGACTCAGCCTGCTGCAGCTGTTCGGCGGCTTCCTCATCCTTCTCGGCGTCTATCTCGGCGTGCGCGAGGGCAGTCCGGCGGAGAGTGTCATCGTCTGAGCACCTGCGGGCAGTACGGGCATGCTAGCGCGGGAGGGACCGCGCATTGGCTGACGAGAAGGCGCAGCGCAAAGAGCCAGAGGGCGCGATCGAGAGCCTCGGTACGACAGAGGTTCCCCGCTCGAAAAGTCCCGTGCACTGCCTGACCGTCATCGGGCAGATCGAGGGCCATGTCCTCTTGCCCAGCCAGAACAAGACGACGAAATACGAGCACGTCATCCCGCAGCTCGTGGCGGTGGAAGAGAACCCCGAGATCGAGGGCCTTCTCGTGGTGCTCAACACGGTCGGGGGTGACGTCGAGGCGGGGCTCGCCCTCGCCGAGCTGGTCGCCGGTCTTTCCAAGCCGACCGTGAGCCTGGTGCTGGGCGGCGGACACTCGATCGGCGTGCCGATCGCGGTCGCCGCGGAGCAGTCGTTCATCGCGCCGACGGCGACCATGACGATCCACCCTCTGCGGCTGAACGGGCTTGTCGTCGGCGTGCCGCAGACCTACGAGTACATAGACCGCATGCAGGACAGGGTCATCCGCTTCATTTCCGGCCACTCCCGCATTCCGGAGCATCGCCTCAAGGAGCTGATGACGCGGACGGGAGACCTCGCCCGGGATGTCGGCACGGTGCTCGTCGGCCAGGAGGCCGTGCGCGAGGGGATCATCGACCAGGTCGGGACCTTGCAGGACGCGATGGCCGCCGTGCTCCGTCGCATCGAGCAGCGCAAGGGGGTGAAGCCGGGTGCTCTACACGATCGTGCCGCCCGAGGTGATCTGGCGGACGGAGGAGCCGAAGGAGCTGAGCCAGTCCTTGCTGCAGCCGGTGCCGGGCGGTCTCGTCGCCGTTCGCCGCGGCGCCGACGGCCGCTCGAAGGTTGAACGGGTGATCTCGACCGACCCGATGCTCTACCTGCGACCCGAACTGCAGCCAGGGATGGAGTGGCCGCACTAAGGCTCACTGTTTTGCGTGGCAATGCTCAGGGGTGCCGCCTGCATTCGCAGGGGCGCCCTTTTTGGCGGAGAGGGCCATCCCGGGCTATATCCAGGCGGCGGCAGGACCTGGGTTACCCGAATGCGAAGAGCCTATGCGGTCTTGGTCACAACGTGTGGAGGGACAGCGTTTGGCAGAGAAGCGTCCCGTCGTTCCCGAGGATCTCCTGCGGATCCGGTTGCCCGGGGATGTTCAGATGACCCCAGGCGGCAATCTCATCGTGTTCACGGAGAAGTGGAGCGATCCCGAGGAGAACAAGAACCGCTCCCGCATCCG
Source organism: Bacillota bacterium (assembly GCA_021806845.1). Taxonomy (GTDB): domain Bacteria; phylum Bacillota; class Sulfobacillia; order JAJZYS01; family JAJYTV01; genus JAJYTV01. The sequence continues at coordinate 7,684 of JAKAPV010000056.1, forward strand.
CGCCGTCCGTCCCGACGGCGGCGAGGCGTTCGACCTCACGGCGGGGGATGGCGACAGCCTGCCGCGCATCTCGCCCGACGGCACGCGCCTTGCGTTCCTCCGCAAGGGTCTCGAGGATCCGCAGATCTGGATCCTGCCCCTGGGGGGCGGAGAAGCCTGGCGCCTCACGGACATCCGCGGCGGCGTGGAGACCTTCAGCTGGTCGCCGGACGGCACCCAGCTCGCGTTCACCGCGAGCCTCGACGACATGGGGATCGTGGCGGAGGACGCGGAGAAGGAGAAGGACCTCTTCCTGCGCCACACGGCAGAGGTGAAGGTCATCACGGAACTTGCGCACAAGCTCGACGGCGAAGGCTACTTCGGGCGGCATCGCCCGTGTCTTTGCGTTACCGAGGCGGCGCCTGGGGCGCGGCCCTTGCAGCTCTCGACGCCCCCGTACCGCGTCGCGGACCCGCGCTTTACGCCCGATGGGGCGGACATCGTCTTTGCCTCGCGCCTCGACGAGGATTACGACCGATACCTCGATGAGCACCGTCTGTACCGGATCCCCTCTGGCGGCGGCACACCGGAGGCGCTCACCATTCCGGCGACGGAGTCCCCTGCGCCGTCGCCGCATGGCACCGCCTTCGTCAAGTACGACCCAGGGTCGGACTTCTACGACAACGCGCAGCTCTGGCTCCTGCCGCAGGGCGGCGGCGCCGCGCGGGAAGTCGCGCCGGGGTTTGACCACACGCTCGGGAACTCGACCGTCTGCGACCTGCCCGCGCCCGGCACGGGAGATATCACCTGGAGCACGGACGGGAAATCCCTGCTGGCGATCGCCTCCATCAAGGGCACTGCCCAGCTCTGCCGGTTCGACGTCGCGAGCGGCGAGGTGACGCAGCTCACGCATGGCCGCCACGTCGTCTACTCCTACGCCGCCTGTGGCGGGCGCATCGCGCTCGCGGTCTCGACGCCGACCGATCCCGGCAACGTCTACGTCCTTGAAGAGGGCGGCATGCGGCGACTGACGGACGTAAACCGAGACCTCTTCGCAGAGGTCGAGATGTCGGAGCCGATCTTCTTAGAGACGCCAACGGATGAGGGGCACGCGGTGGACACCTGGGCGATCCGCCCGCTCCATGCCGCCGCCGGCGAGAAGGTGCCGACGATCCTGATGATCCACGGCGGGCCCATGTCGATGTACGCCCACACCTACTTCTTCGAGTTCCAGCTGCTCGCCGCGTGCGGCATGGGGGTCGTCTACACGAATCCGCGCGGATCCCAGAGCTATGGGCGCGCGTTTTGCGAGGCGATCCGCTACGAGTGGGGGAACCGGGACCTCGAGGACATCTACGCGGGCCTTGAGGCGGCGATCGCGAAGTTCGAGTGGATCGATCCCGAGCGCCTCGGCGTGGGCGGCGGCTCGTACGGCGGCTACATGACCAACTGGATCATCGGCCACACCGATCGCTTCAAGGCTGCCGTCAGCGGGCGCTCCGTCGTCGACTGGCGAGCGATGGTTGGCACGGGCGACGGAGGCTGGGACTGGACCCGCCGCGCGGGCGGAGTGCCGCCATGGGTGGACGACACTTGGTACCGCCAGCAGAGCCCGATCACCTACGTCGAGAACATCACGACGCCGCTCCTGATCGAGCACCAGGAAGGCGACCTGCGCTGCCCCCTGGAGCAGGGGATGATGCTGTATACCGCGGTGAAGTGGCACGGCAAGGCACCGGTGCGCTTCGTTCGCTATCCGGACGAGTTCCACGGCATGAACCGGACGGGTAAGCCTTGGAACCGCATCCATCGCCTGCGGGAGATGCGCGACTGGTATACCCGATACCTGCAGCCGTAGGCTGGCATCTTGGCCCCCCAGGGCAAACGGGTGAGGAAAGGGCTCCCCCAGGGTGATGGGGGAGCCCTTTCGGGCGAGCGGCGATGGGGCGGAGCCGAGTCAAGCACGCGCTTGCGACACGCCCCTCCCATTTCCCTTGGGGGACTGGGCGTTGACAAGGGCGAAAGAGGCCATGAGAGTGGAACAGAACCGACTTCGGTCCGTCAACAACTCGTCGCCGCTGGAGTTGGGATCATGCGCAGAAACGAACTCCCCCTAAAAGCCACGCGCCACGACCTCGTCAAGGTCGCTCAGGGGATACGTCCGGCCGATGTCTTCCTGCGCGGAGGGAAGGTCGTGAACGTGTATTCCGGTGAAATCCTCGCCGGAAACGTCGCCATCGTGCAGGACCGGATCGCCTACGTTGGAACGAAGGAAGCGGCGATCGGCGAGCACACACTGGTCATCGATGCGCAGGGCCAATATGTGACGCCAGGCTTCATCGAACCCCACGCGCATCCTTGGGTGCTCTACAACCCCGTGAGCCTCACCGAGCGGGTACTGCCGCTCGGCACGACGACGCTCGTGCACGACAACCTCTTCTTCTACCTGCACTTTGGTGCGGACGGCTTCACCAGGATGGTCCGGGACCTGCGCGCACTGCCAGGACTGCAGCTTTGGCTCGCGCGCATCGTCGCCCAGGCCGAATACGAGGGGGAGCGGGAAGACTTCGCGACCGACAGGCTGAGCGCCGTGCTGGAGCTGCCCGATGTCATCGGAACTGCCGAGCTGACGCGCTGGCCCATGCTCTGCGACGCGGACCCGTTCGCGCTCGAGGCGATCGAAGCGGCCAAGCGGCGTGGCAAGATCTCCGACGGTCATACGGCAGGTGCCTCCTACGACCGGCTGAACGCGATCGTAGGTGCCGGGATCAGCGCCTGCCATGAGGCGATCACGACGCAGGAGGTCCTCGACCGGCTACGGCTCGGCATGTGGACCGCGCTGCGCAACAGCTCGCTGCGTCCGGACCTGCCGGAGATCATTAGGGCCGTCACAGAGCACCGTGTCAGCACCGGCCGCCTGCTCATGACTACCGATGGACCGAATCCTGCGCACCTGGAGGAGCAGGGTTTCGTCGATGGGCTGCTTCGTACCGCCGTCCAGGCAGGGATCCCGCCCGTGCAGGCGCTGCAGATGGTGACGGTAAATGCCGCGACCTACCTCGGGCTGGACGAGGTGCTCGGAGGCATCGCTCCCGGCCGGCGGGCGGATGTCCTGGTGTTGCCCGATCTCGAAGCGTTCCGGCCGAGCAGGGTGATCGCGGGGGGCGAAGTGGTCGCGCAGGACGGACGGCTGACGGCGCTTCTGCCCGAGATCGACTGGACCGCATATCCGGAGGCGAAGCCGATCACCGTGAGTGCGCAGGCTGCGCTGCACGCAAAGACCTATCTGTATCCCGCCCCGTCGCTGGAGGCGAAGCAGGCGCGAGTGCCGGTCATCCGTTTCCTCAGCACAGTCATCACGTCTCGCGAAGACCGCACCCTGCCGGTGCGGGACGGATGCGTCCACATCTCCCCAGACGAGGGGCTCGTCTACGCCGCTCTCTTGGAGAGATCCGGCCAGTGGATCTCCCATGCGATCATCGCGCATCTCTTGGACGGCGTGGAGGGCCTCGCATCGACCTACAACACCACGACGCAGATCCTCGGCATCGGGAAAGACCCCCGTGCGATCGCCACCGCAGCAGATCGGGTGAGATCCCTCGGCGGAGGCATCGTACTGGTCGAACACGAGCAGATAGTGCTAGAGATCCCCTTGCCGCTTGCCGGCATGATGACGGCAAGTTCCTCCTTTACAACTGCTCTGCGCGAAAACCAAACCCTTCAAGCAGCCGCAAGCCAGCGTGGATATCCATTCCACGACATCCTGTACTCTCTCTTGTTCTTGACCTGCGACTTCCTGCCGGGTCTACGCCTGACGCCGCTGGGGCTCATGGACGTGAAGCCAAGGCGCATCCTGCTGCCGCCGACTCTGCTTCGCTGACCACGCCTAGCTGGAAGGGGCAGGGCGATGGTTGGCGAAGATGTTTTCTGATCCTCCCTAAGCTGGGTATCAGAGCCTGACGTCCCCGCGGGGGGCGATAATTTCGTTCCTAACCGTAGTGCACCGGCTGCTGCGCGAGCGCGACCGCGAAAGCCCTGGGAAGGACGACAGGCGGTATCTAGCGAGGGGAGGCGGTGTCGTGCACATCCATCGGGCGTACCTGATCTTGCCTATCGGCTGCTTGACCGTGCTCGGGTCGCTCGGTTTTGGGCGGTTCAGCTACGCCTTGTTCCTGCCGGCCATGGAAAGGACGTTGGGCTGGAGCACGGAAGGCGCGGGGGTCGTGGCGAGTTTCGCATTTGGCGGCTATCTGCTCGGGGCGATGATAGCAGGGGGGTTTGCCAGCCGTTTTGGTCCCCGGCGGGTCATCTTCCCCTCGATGATCCTGGTCGCGGTGGGCCTCGGACTGACCGCACTGACGCGCGGCTACGCGCTGGCCGTGATCGGGCAGACGTTGACGGGCCTTGGCACGGGTGGCGCGAACGTCCCGGTGATGGCGCTCGGCGTCGCGTGGGTCGGCCGCCGCTGGCGCGGCCTCGCTTCGGGTCTCCTGGTGATGGGCTCCGGTCTCGGCCTCGTGATTAGCGGTGCTCTCGTGCCTGCCCTCTCCCTGACCTACGGCCTCGGTGGATGGCGCTACGGCTGGGCACTGCTCGGCTTTGGGAGCCTGCTCCTCGGCATCCTCGGGTTCCTCGTGTTCCGGGACCGGCCGGAGGACGTCGGGCTGCGTCCCTTGGGGGAGCAGGAGCAGAGCGGCGGAACGGAGTCCAGTAGGAACATCTCCCGGCGTGTCGTCTGGCAGCTCGGCGTCATCTATTTTCTCTTCGGCCTCTCGTACGTGGCCTTCACCACCTTCTTCGGCGCCTACGTCACCGCCGACCGCGGCTTCTCTCTCGCAGGGGCGGGCAGCCTGTGGTCTCTGGTGGGTCTCGGCACACTGCCGAGCGGCATCATCTGGGGCTTTGTCTCCGACCGCATAGGACACCGCCTCGGCCTCGCCCTCGTCTACCTGATGCAGGGCGGCTTCCTGCTGCTCTTCGGCTTGGCCAGATCCCCCGGCGACCTCGTCTGGTCGGCCTTCGCCTACTCCCTCGTGCTCTGGGCGGTTCCGGCGATCATGGCCGCCATGAGCCTGGATTACTTCGGCCCGCGGCTGGCCGCGGCGGCGCTTGGCATACTGACGCTCTTTTTCGGCGTCGGGCAGCTCCTCGCGCCGGTCTTGAGCGGCCTTCTCGCGCAGGACACGGGCTCTTTCGGACCGGTCTTCTCCGTGCTCGCGTGCGGCCCGGTACTGGGCGGCCTTTTGGCGGTTCTGCTGCCGTGGGAAGAGAGGCGGCCGAAGGCGCTTTCAGTGAGCTGAGGTCCTGTGCAGAAGGCCTTCGAGCGCGCGGGCATGGGGTGGGGCGTCGCTGCTCGAATCACGAGCAGAAGGAAGAGGCAGCTCGGAAGGCTACCTCTTCGCATGCTGTCAGTCGGGTACTCAAGCAGGCAATAGCGACTAGGGGGAGACGTATCAGTCCTCTTACCCGACGGGCGGCGGTTGGTGGGTAAGATCCGTGAGCACGCCCTGCAGGATGTCCACGACAAGCGCAATTGTTGTTTCGCTGCGGAACTCGCCCAGCGCGGCCATTGTGCCTGGAAGCACTGCGTCAGCGACGGGCGCATGCGCGATGGAATAGAACTGCATCGCTGACTGCTCCCGAGCGTCCCC
>JAKAPV010000335.1 GCA_021806845.1 Bacillota bacterium
ATCTCACTCCTCGTCGTTGAGGTGCCGCTATGCCCGGTGTAACTTATCGGTGGGCTCGCGGAATACCTCCCGCCCGCGACCTTATCCTTCGCCGTGCGGGAGGCTGCGCAGCCCGGTCAGGCAGGACTTAGGGTTCCGCAATGGAAGTTGGCAACGCAAACCAAGGGAGGCTGCGACATGGTCCTGCGCGTCGAGGTATTCTCCGATTACGTGTGACCCTTCTGCTATATCGGCGAGGGGCTCGTCGACCGCCTGAACCAGGAACCGGACATCTCGCTCGACGTTACTTGGCTGCCCTACGAGCTGCACGCGGACACGCCTGCCGAGGGGATCCCGCTCGCGGCGTACTTCGGGGCGCCCAGGGAGCGCGTCGCGGAGATGCAGTCCGGCCTGAGGGCGAGGGCGGAGGAGTTCGGACTGCCCTTCAACCCGCCCGAGATCCTGTCGAACACGATGAAGGCGCACATCCTTTCGGAATATGCCCGCGACCAGGAGAAGTTCGATACGCTCCATCGCAGGCTCTTCCGCGCAAACTTCGTCGACGGGCTGAACCTGTCGGACGATGATGTCCTGCAGGACGCAGCGCGCACGGCGGGACTCGATCCCGAAGCGGCCATGGAGGCCATCACCGACCCCCGCTATCGGGAGAGGGTCGAGGCTGCCGTGGAGCGCTCACGCCAGCTGCGCATCACCGGCGTGCCCGCCTTTATCGTCGAGGGCAAGTACAAGATCGTCGGGGCGCATCCCTTGGAAACGCTGCGCGACGCGTTTCGCCGGATCGGGGAGATGGAGAACCAGAGCAGAGAGGGGAGTGGGCCGTGATCGGAGTAGAGTGGGAACTCTTGCTGGAGGACGGCGGGAAGTTGACCGGAACCCGCTTCGGCACGGGTACCCGGATTGTGCTGCTCCTGCACGGGCGGAACTTTGACCAGACGAGCTGGCACGACGTCGCCGAGGAACTTGCGGAGGATGGCCTGACGGCGATTGCGGTTGATTTTCGCGGCTACGGCAAGTCGAGCGAACTGCCTCCGGGAGAGACGCACGGACGCGACGCCGCGCGGGCCGTTCAGGGGTTGCGTCGGGACGGGGCAGGGGATGTCTGCCTGCTCGGGGGTAGCATGGGCGGCGCGGCGGCCCTTGAGGCCGTTGCACTGCAAGGTGCCCAGGCCTCAAGGGTGGCGACGCTGTCTCCGGCGGTGGACGCGGACGAGGTCGCGCCGCACATGCCTCAGGTACCGACGCTGCTACTCGCGAGCCGGGACGAACCGTATGTCGACGCAGCGACGTTTCAGGCCCTTTCGCCGCATCCGGTAGAAATCCACCTGTACCCCGGCGATGCACATAACCAGGCGCTCCTGCGCGGACCGCACGGCGCGGACGTGCGGGCGCGGCTACGGCAGTTCCTCACTGCGGATCTGGAAGGCTGAGGCGGAGGGACGCTGGGAGGAAGCCCGACGTACGACTACCCGGCGCTGACGGCGATCCCTGAACTTGTCGTGCGCGCGCTGGCCATTGCCCGGCAGGAGCAGTTTGCGCATTCGTGCACGAACGAGACCGGCAGGCTGCTGCACGTACTCGCTTCTGCGCAGCGCATCGGCAAGGTAGCGGAGATCGGGACGGGATGCGGCGGCGTGGGCGCGGCCTGGGTCGTGAGCGGACTCTCGCCGGCGATCCCGTTCTATACGGTGGAGGTTGACGAGCGGTGGGCGGCTGCTGCTGCGTCGCTGTTCGCCGCGCATGCAAACGTCCGGGTGATGCAGGGCGACTGGCGAGCACTCCTTGCGGACGGCCCCTTTGACCTGCTCTTCCTGGACGGCGGCCATGTGAAGGAGGAGCCGACCGACGATCTCCTTGCAGCGATCGCACCGGGCGGCGTCGTCGTGCTCGACGACCTGACCCCGATCGACGCTTGGCCACCAGAATGGCGCGGACACCCGGACCGTACGCGGGACTTCTGGCTGCGCGATCCGAGGTTTGCGGCGACGGAGATCCTCGAAGCCCCTGGGCGTTCGATCATCCTGGCGGTCCGCCGCTGATCGCGCCGAAGCTTGTGGGCAGGGTACGCGGGGGCCGGTTGCGAAGCAGATACTCTGGGATACTGTTCCAATCACTCAGGAGGTGGCCCCTTGGCTGGCAAGGCGGAAACAAGACCCGGTTCGCGCACGCTGCTCATGCTCGCCCGCACGGGCTTTCTCGTTTCGCTGCTGCTGGGGCTTGGCGGGCTGTTCGGCACCTACCTGTACGGCGGCGCGGTGCTGTGGATCCATATCGTCTTCGGACTACTGTTCCTGGTGCCGGCTTGGATCCTGACGGCAGGGGCTGCGAAGCCCGGCACCGTGGTCGCCGGCGCAGCGCTTGGCACGATCGGGGCGATGCTCGCCGCGATCGCGGCGCTCTGGCTCCCCGGACTAACGGCCTGGCCGCACCTCATCCTGATGATCGTGGCGATCGGGCTGGTCGAGATGGGGACGAGCGGGGGCCGTAGGGCATAGACCTCGACCCGCATGCAAGCCGGGGGCGCCCGACACAAACGGGCGCCCCTGTTTTTGGCGAGCAGCTGGATGCTCGATCACTGGTAGGAAGGGAGACAGACAACCGTGCTCCACGACGGAGAGGTCCGTCTGAGGCTGTTCGAGCCAAGCGACGTCGATACAGCGCTCCGGTGGTACCAGGATTCCCATGTGCTGCGGATGTCTGAGGGACCGGAGGCAGAGCCCTTCGACCGGCAGAGGGTCGAGCGGATGTACGCCATTCTCTCGGGCATTGGGGAGCTATCCATGAT
>JAKAPV010000336.1 GCA_021806845.1 Bacillota bacterium
AAGGAAGGAGTTCTGAGGTACTACCCATGTTTGGCGCCAGCAATTGCCAAACCTTGGTCTAGTGCCATTTTCCAGACCCTCACGCCGGCTAGCGTAGTCCCTAATACTTTGCGGATCTGTTCGTAGGTAGCCGGCTTTATAGCAGGATTCCATTGTATCATGTCGTAGTCCCTAATCATGGAGGGGACTGCGGTGTTTCTCAAGCGATCGACCACCACCATCAAGGGCAAGACGTACGAGCACTACATGATCGCGGAGTCCTATCGGGAGAACAAGAAGATCAGACACCGCATCCTCGTCAACCTCGGGCCGCTGACGGAGGAGCGGGCGGCGCGCATCCGGCTCGCCTTGGCCGCCCACGGCAACTCGGACGTGATCGTGGCCCGCAAGGACAGCATCGTAGTGACGAAGCACCTTGCCTATCTCGACGTCGCCGTGCTGCATCAGCTCTGGCGCGAGTGGGGGCTCTCTGCGTTCTTCCCCAGCAGCCCCTGGGTGGAGGCGATGGTGCTGAACCGCTTGGTGGATCCGCAGGCGAAGATCCACATCAAGCAGTGGGTGCGTGGCAGCATCCTGCCAGCCTGCCTCAAGGTGGACCCGCAGGAGCTGGACGAGTTCCAGGTGTACCGCGCCCTCGACCGGTTGGCGCAGAGAGAGGATGCCCTGCAGGTCTTCCTCTATCGCCAACTGCAGCGCCGGCAGCCGGCAGGGGTTGCGGCCGAGGCCTTCTTCTACGACATCACCTCGACCTATCTTGAAGGCAGCCACTGTCTGCTGGCCGCCTTCGGCTATTCGCGGGATCATCGGCCGGACCGCCAGCAGATTGTGATCGCGCTGATGGTCAACCCGGACGGCTATCCCTTCTACTGGCGGGTGTGGAAGGGCGGTACCCAGGACATCACCACCGTGCGGCGGCTCATCACAGAGGTCGCCGCCGCCTACGGCATTGAGCGGTGGACCATGATCGCGGACCGCGGCATGGTGTCGGCCGAGAACCTGCAAGCTTTCGAGGCGGCGGGGCAGTTCTACCTCTCCGCCATGGACCGAGACGAGATCGCCGTCGCACCCTTCTGGCCCGAGGCCATGCCGGCACCGGTCACTCCGGAGAACTGGCGGCCCACGATGCAGCGGCAGGGCTTTGTGCCGTTCGACAAGGAGGAGCGGCAGTACTTCCGGGAGTTCGCCGCCGACGGGCGCCGCTACGTCGTGCTCTTCGACGCGGATCGCTTCCTCGACGAGCAGCTGCTGCACGCAGAGCGCATCCGCGAGGTGACTGCCTGGCTCGAGGCGAAGAACGCGGACCTCGGGCAGGCGAAACGCAAGCGTGAGCGGGAGGTCCTGCTGCGGGAGGTGCACGCTCTGCTGCGACGCAAGCGGGTGCGGAAGTTCCTCTCCGTGTCCGCGGAGGCGATCACGGTCGTCCACACGAGCGTCAAGGGCCAAGGGCGCGAGGTGGAGTCTTTCCGCCTCTCCCACGCGATCGACCAGCAGGCCGAAGCCAAAGAACAGCGGCTGCATGGCATCACGTGCTTCATCACCAACCGCCCCGCCGCCGATTACCCGGCGACGGCTGTCATCGAGTGGTACCGTCGCAAGAACAAGGTGGAGGAGGCGTTCCACGAGATCAAGGCGCCGCTCCAACTGCGCCCCATCTACCTGACCCGCGCGCAACGGGTGCGCGCCCACGTGGACGTCTGCATGCTCGCCTACTTCCTCTACAACGACATGGAGCAGCGCCTGCGCGAGCGCGCCATCGGAGAGTCGCCGCGCGAGGTGCTGCGCGCTCTCAAGGACTGCCGCGTCAACCGCATCGCCTTCAAGGATAGCGGGGAGTCACGCCTCAGCATCACCGAGCCGAACGCGGAGCAGCAGCTCTACCTGCAAGCCCTGGACTGCCTCGAGACGACCGATCCGAAGAAGCTTAAGCCGCTCCTCGACGAGGCGAATATCTGGATGTAGTCACGAATCGCCTTGCCGCAGGGCCCACAATCCGCGTCGCCAGGCTATCTGGAAAATTCTTGCGCCAAACTCGGGGTAGAAATCTGCTTCGCGGTCAGCGACGTGGATCGGCTGCACCCCCGGGGGCAGAGCACGCGTGCTCTCCAGAAGCAGTTGGATCCAGCGATAGCTCTCCCGTTCCTCTGGGGGAACCTGCCGGTCTGACTGCGTTGCCGTCTCCTTTGTCTCCCGCTCGGACTCCCGCACCAGCCGAAGCTGTGATAAGAGCCCGAGCGGCACGCCCTGCAGGGACACCGCTTCTGCAGAATGGACAAAGTATCCCAGCTGCTTCGGCCCGCCGATCGGACCCATGCCCTTGACCGCGTGGTGGGTTGTATAGGTCAGCGTGGTGGTGTCGTGCACGACAAGGATCCGATCACTTGCCAAATCGCCGATCCGCTCCACCGTTGCATCGCGATGGGCTTCGAGAATCGCGTTCGGGTCCACATCGTCATTGTCAAACAGACGATAGGCCGCCTTGGTCTCGGCCCACCCCAGACAGGCCTGTGGCAGCGAACTGGCGGGATGCTCAAGCAGACGGGCCGCCAAGTGAGCGGCGCGCGCCTTCAAACGCTCGTCGCCGAGATCCAATGTCTCGAACTCCTTTGCGACCCAAAGAGTATCCATAATTGAACCATACTACGTACGATTTGTATTGTCCAGCCTCCGCGCACCCTCGCCGGCGCAGAGGCGTCGCTACGTGCCCCGACGCGCTGCTGTCGAGTTGTGGGTAATGGTGAGGGCACTAGCCTCCCTGTGAAACAGGAACTAGCGG
>JAKAPV010000337.1 GCA_021806845.1 Bacillota bacterium
AGGTGAGCGTGACGATCTGACGGGCATAGGACGGGTCGGTGAGAATTTCCTGGTAGCCCGTCATCGCGGTGTTGAAAACGACCTCGCCCGTGGTGTTGCCCTTGGCACCAATCGACTGGCCGCGGAAAACGGTTCCATCCGCCAACGCCAGTACTGCCGGTACGCTCACTTCGATGAATCCTCCCTCTTCAGATCGGCTCTCACTTCAGCCGGCAGGCGAGTTGGGGCACGCCGTGCGGGGGCTCTCGGACCGTGACCTGCGGATATACAAAGCGGGAGGAGTTCTGAGCGAACATCCTCCCGCCTTGCGTGGACTAACCCGCACACGAATCGACTAACCCGCACGCGGATCGGGCGAAATTCTACGGTCGGCGGCTGCGAGTGTCCACGGAAAATTCGCCCGTTTTCGGGCCGGCGGCGACGGCGGAAGGCGCCGCAGAGAACTACGCAAGCCGTTGATCGGAAAACAAGATATCGCGCATGGAATAGCGGCCTGCGCGCTGCTGCGCGAGCCAGAGCGCGGCCGTCAGAGCACCGCGGGCGAAGACGCTGCGATCGCTGGCGCGGTGCCCCAGAACGAGCGTTTCGCCCGTCCCGAGAAAGCGCACGTCGTGCTCCCCCACTGCGTCGCCGCCGCGCAGGACGGCGAAGCCGATCTGTCCTGCCTGGCGCGGCCCGGCGCGCGTCGCACCCGCGCCCGCGAGCGCCGCATCGGCCGGCAGGCCGCGCCCCTCGCCCGCCGCCCGCGCCAGCGCCAGTGCGGTCCCGGAGGGGGCATCGCGCTTCATCCGGTGATGCGTCTCGACAATCTCGATGTCGAACGCCTCCGGCAGCGCCCGCGCGGCGGTGCGCACCAGCTCGACCAGCAGCGTGACGCCGAGGCTGGTGTTCGGCGCCACGAGCAGCGGAATGTGGCGAGCCGCCTCGGCGAACTCGGCCTCGATCTGTCCGGGATAGCCGGTGACGCCGAGCAGCAGCGGCGTGCCGGCGCTGCGGCACGCGGCCAGGTTCCCCGCAGTGGCCTCGGGACGGGAAAAATCAAGGGCGACATCGGCCGAGGCGAGCGCTGAGGGCAGATCGGCGCTCACCGTCACCCCGAGCGGCGCGGTACCGGCGAGCTCCCCGGCGTCGCGGCCGAGAGCTGCGCTCGCGACCGAGGCCACCGCCCCCGTCACCACCAGATCCGGGAACGAGCGGGCGGCTCGCAGCAGCGACTGGCCCATGCGGCCGCTCGCTCCGATAATGACTGCCCGCGTCGCCATCGTGCACCCTTATGCGCCGAAGAAGCGCCGAACGCCCTCGAAAAACCCCTTCTCACGCGGTGAATGACGCGTACCGTCCTCGCGCAGCGATTCCTCGAGCTTGCGGATCAGCTCGCGCTGCTCGCCCGAGAGGTGCACGGGCGTTTCGACCACGACCCGGCAGAACAGGTCCCCGCGCGAGCCGCCCCGCACCGGCTTGACGCCCTTGTCGCGCAGGCGGAAGACACGCCCGGACTGGGTCTCGGCCGGGATCTTCAGCGCCACGTTGCCGTCGAGCGTCGGCACTTCCACCGTGCCGCCGAGCGCGGCGGTCGCGAAACTCACCGGAACCTCGCAGGAGAGGTGCTCGCCGTCGCGCTCGAAGATCGGGTGCTCGCGCACGTGCACTTCGACATACAGGTCCCCGGGCGGGCCGCCGTTGCGTCCGGCCTCGCCCTCGCCGGCGAGGCGGATCCGATCGCCGCTATCGACGCCGGGCGGAATTTTCACCGAGAGCTTGCGCGTGCGCCGCACGCGCCCCTGCCCGAAGCAGCTGTCGCATGGGTTGCGGATGATGGTGCCGGCGCCGCGGCACTTGGGGCAGGTCTGCTGCAGCTGAAAGAAGCCCTGGGAGATGCGCACCTGGCCGCTGCCGCCGCAGGTCTCACAGGTCTGCGGGTTGCTGCCCTTGGCCGCCCCGCTGCCGTGACAGGTCTCGCACTCGACCAGTTTCGGCACCTCGATCTCCACGGTGTGGCCGAACACGGCCTCATGCAGATCGAGCTCGAGCTCGTAGCGCAGATCGGCGCCGCGGAACACCTGCGCGTGAGCGCCGCGGCGCGCCGCGCCGAAGATGTCGCCGAAGACGTCCCCGAAAATGTCGCTGAACGCATCAGCCGCGTTGGCCCGCCCGCGCGCGCCGGCGGCCGCCGCCTCGACGCCGGCATGGCCGTACTGATCGTACGCGGCGCGCTTTTGCGCATCGGTGAGCACCTCGTAGGCCTCCTTGGCCTCCTTGAAGCGCTCCTCGGCCTCGTGGTCGCCCGGATTGCGGTCCGGGTGATATTTCATGGCGAGACGCCGATAGGCTTTCTTGATGTCCGCCTCGGTGGCCGTTTTCGGCACGTCGAGCACTTTGTAGTAGTCTTTTTTCATGCGCCTCGCGCAGCTAAAGCGAGGTCCGCGGCGCGGACCCCGCTCACTATAACGGCTCGCTCAAGCGTCGGTCAGGAGGCCTTGCGCCCCTTGTCCTTGACCTCCTCGAATTCCGCATCGACGACATCGTCCTTGCCGCCGGCGGCGCCGGCCGAGGAGGCCCCCGCCTCGCCGCCCGCAGCGCCCGGCGCGCCCTCGGCGCCGGCCTGCCCGGCCTGCCCGGCGTAGGCTTTCTGCGCAATCGAGGCGGAAGCCTGCGCGAGCGCTTCGGTCTTCTTCTCGATCACGTCGCGATCGTCGCCCTTGAGCGCCGTGCGCAGGTCGGAGACCGCCGACTCGACGCTCGCGCGCTCGCCCGCGTCCACCTTCTCAGAT
>JAKAPV010000338.1 GCA_021806845.1 Bacillota bacterium
CTACACCGTACGAAGGCGAGCTGCCCCAGCTCTGCGACACTGCCCTGACAGACCTCTCTTGGCTCCTGGCCGAGTTCTGAGGAACGAACTTCCGGAACGCTGTACTAGGCTATGTGACGCTGTTCCCGGCGCTAATGGGCCGCTACGACGTCGGCCCCTCGAGGGCGCGGGACACCGCGTAAGGAAAGGAGCGGATCCATGGCGGCGCTGCTATTGGACGCTTCGGACGTCAGGGCGCTACTTACGCCGGAGGACTGCGTAGCCGTCCTGGAAGAGGCGTTTGCCACCTTTGCGCGCGGCACGGTTGTCCAGCCGCTACGCGTCGTTGCGTGGCGGCCGGACGAGCACGGAGCGATGGCTTCGATGCCCGCCTTTATCGGTGAGCCGCCAATACTCGGCGCGAAGGTCATCGCGGTGTTTCCCGCCAACCGCAGCCGCGGCATCCCCTCCCACCAGGGTGTCGTCGTACTGCATGATCCGGAGGACGGCCGGCTGCTCGCGATCCTCGACGCCGGCGCCGTCACCTCCTTGCGCACTGCCGCGGCGAGTGCGCTGGCGACGAAGATCCTCGCCAATGCGGACGCGACGGTGCTCGCTCTGCTTGGCTCCGGTGAACAGGCACGGGAGCACCTGCGCGCGCTCTGCACTGTGCGGCCGATCTGCGAGGTGCGGGTGTGGAGCCGTACGCCCGGGCACGCTCTCGAGTTCGCGAAGAGGGCCCTAGACATGCACGGCCTGACCGTGCGCGCGGCGAAATCGGCAGAGGAGGCCGTGCGCGGAGCGGAGATCATCTGCACGCTGACTGCCGCTACCGCCCCGATACTACGCGGCGAATGGCTTGCCGAAGGCGCCCACGTGAACGCCGTAGGGGCTTCGACGCCCGCTTTCCGCGAGCTCGATGCAGAGGCCGTCGCACGAAGCCGACTGTTCGCAGACAGCCGGGCCTCCCTGGCAGCGGAGTCCATGGACTACCTCGGTGCACTGAAAGAAGGAGCGATCGGGGAGGATCACCTGCTCGGCGACCTCGGAGACCTCGTCACGGGCCGCGTACGAGGACGCACGGACCATCGGGAGATCACGCTCTTCAAGTCGCTTGGACTGGCGCTCGAAGACCTCGCGGCGGCACGCATGGTGCTGCAGCGCGCGCGGGAGCAGGGGCGCGGCACTCCATTGGCACTCGGAGGAGAATGATGAGCAGTCCCCGCGGATGCTGGGATGCTTAGCCGTGTGCGGTGCGCGTGAAGGTCGGCAGCCAAGACCGGCTGAAGCCGATGAGGCCGGCGATGACGAGGGAGCCCAGGAAGCAGACCGCGGTGAACTGCACAGGGTGCCAGATGACGTTCTGGTATACGAGGTACGTGAAGCTGTACGGCGGGGGGCCGGACGCGAACCAGTCGACGTTCTGCGAAGGGGCCGCCGGGTAGAAGTGCCAGAGCACGAAGCCCGAAGCGAGGGAGACGCTGCCGAACACGGAAGTCGCGACGGCGACGATCCCGCCCGCCGCCGCCGGGCGGCGGTAGAGGTCGAGACCGAGCGCCGCGACGCCGAAGAGAAGCAGCAAGAGCCCTGCAGGCGTCGCTTGCGCCGCAAACGGCCAAGGGCTGTAGACGCCTGCGCCCCAGATCGGCTCCGAGCCGATAAAGAAGCCCGCCAGCGCCAGTGCCGCGCCTACGAGCCAGTGGCGCCGCAAAAGGCGCAGCAGCGATAGCAGCGGCGTGCGGCGTTCCTCGGGGGTGACCCGGAGAAGTGCGTACACGGCCGCGGTGAGCAGCAGCCCGAGGAGCCACCAGGGGTCGGCGAGGCTGCCGATCGCGGCGACAATTCCGCCGAGGGCCAGGGCGGACTGGGCAATACCGCGCGGGAAGACGCCGTTCATCTGCGCCGCAAACGCACGCGACAGAACGTCGGGGTCACCCAGACGCCGCATGGCTTCCCGTATGGACTCTTCTGCGGGCATGCCCTCCGCCTGCTGTCGCTCGCTCACGAAGCGGAGGTGCGCGTAGAGTTCCGAACGCACCTTCCGGGCGTCGGCGTTCGACCGGATCCCGTGCGTAGCCCGCTCGAGGTATTCAAAGATCTCCATACCGTGCGATACCTCCCCCCTGCCGCAGGCGTGCGGCCGGGGACAGCACCCGGTCCGCAGCCTCCACGCGCTTTCTCCACTCTTCGCGGTCTCGCTGCAGGCGGGTCCGTCCCGCGTCGGTCAGTTCATAGACCCGCACGCGCCGACCGGAGTCGCTCTGCCACTGCGCCCGGACGAAGCCCTCGCGCTCGAGCTGATAGAGGCGCGGGTAGAGTGTACCTTCCTTAAGATCGAGCACATCCCCGGACTGCTCGTTGACGGCGGCGGCAATCTGATATCCGTGCGCCGGCCCTTCGGCCAGCACCGCCAGAACGAGCAGGGCCGGCAGGGAAGGAAGCAGTGATTCCATAGGGTCACCGCCTTTCTATAGATATCTATATATAGATTACTATGCTGATGTCAATGCGCGAGGATAGCGGGACGAGGCTGTCCCGCAGTTAGGCGGGACAGCCTCGTCGGATCTTCAGCTTAGTAGCCGTTTCCCGGATAGCTCCAGAGGTGGCCGCCGACCGGATTTGACGCTGCGCCCGGCACCACGCCGTTCGGCAGGAGGTCCATGCCGTCCGGAGTGTTGAGGAAGCCTGGCGCCGTGCCTGGCACCCCGGTGTGACCATACTGCCAGACGATTTGGTTCGTCCTCGGATCGATGATGACCACCCGGTCGTTGTAGTCGTCATTCAGCAT
>JAKAPV010000057.1 GCA_021806845.1 Bacillota bacterium
ATCTCGGAGAGCGGATCTTCGCAGAGCGCGAACGCTGCGCTGCCGCTGCCCGTCACCTGAAAGGGCGCGCCGTGCGCGAGGGCGCTTTGCAAGAGCATGTCGAGATTCGGGGAAAGCCTGCGCGCCGCGGGCTCCAGGTCATTGCGGGACTGCGGGGCCCCTGCCAGCACGGCATCGCAGGCCCCGCCGGGGCCCGCTTCGCTCGCCCGGTAGACGGAGGCTGTCGAGATGCCGTCTTCCGGCCAGGCGATCACCGCCCAACTGGGCGGTCGCGCAGCAAGCGGCTTCAGCCGCTCCCCCCGTCCCTCCGCCAGTGCGAGCGGCGAGGGGCCGAGGAAGAACGGCACGTCGCTGCCGAGTTGCGCTCCGAGGGCCAGGAGGTCCTGGGCGGGAAGGTCCGGGCGCAAGAGCTCGCGCAGCGCGCGCAGCACGCAGGCCGCGTCGCTCGATCCGCCGCCGAGTCCCGCTCCGATCGGGATGCGCTTCACGACCTCGATGCGGACCCGCACGGGTACGCCGGTAGCTTTCATGAAGAGTTCGCCCGCGCTGCGCACGAGGTCTCCTTCCGGTACGGCAGGGTTGTCCACCTCGAAGGCGGGCGCGGGTACAATGCGCAGGCGGTCTCCCAGGGAAACCGCCTGCATGATCGTGCGGATCTCATGGTAGCCATCCGCTCGCAGCGGACCGAGGTCCAGGCTCAGGTTGAGCTTGGCGGGCGCGAAGAAGCGCAAGGACGCCGCACCTCCGACCCTGAGCGTAGTCCGCCCGGAGGTGCGGCGCAAGCATCAGACCTGCTCGAGGGCGTTCTCGGAGGCCGTTTCGCGCCCTCTGCAACGCTCGATCTCCGCCAGCACCGGTCCGAGTTTCTCGTAGAAGACCGCCACCACGTCGCCGGGCGCGCTGCGGCGCAGCGCCTCGCGCAGGGCCTTGCACTCGTCCAGGACGACGCGCGGCTGGCCTCCGCCCGCGCGCACCCCCTGCGCGATGCGCATCGCCATCTCGCCGCGCGCGCGCCCCCGCCGGTCGCGATCCTCCTTGCAGTAGACCTCGTCGAAGACCTGCGCCGCCACCTTCCCGAGGGCCAGAGCATCCTCGTCGCGGCGGTCGCCGGGCATGCCGATCACCGCGCGCAGGCTCCCCTCCGCCATGGCGCGCAGCGCCGGAGAGACGGACGCCAGAGCGTGTGCGTTGTGACCGTAGTCCACCACGACGCGCACGCCCTGCAGGTCGTAGACGTTCATGCGGCCTGGGTTGTGCTCGGCGTCGTTCTTGAAGGCGCGCAACCCCTCTGCGATCTCCTGCGGGAGGAGACCGAGCCCGTACCCGACCGCTGCGGCGGCCAGGGCGTTCTCGAGCATCGGCCGGTTGCGGCCGGCGTCCGCAAAGGGGAGGTCCTCAAGGTCCGCGATGTGCTGCACCCGCCCCTGTGCGTGCAGCATCACCGCCCCTTGCGACGCCACCACCGCTTCGCCGCCCGCCGCGAGGTGGCGTCGCACGGCGAGATGGTCGGCGGAGGCGGAGAAGTAGACGATCCGAGCTTTGGCGCGGGTGCCGAGCTGCAGCGCGACCGGGTCGTCCGCATTCAGCACGACGCGTCCCTGCGGCCGCACCGCCTCGATCACGAGCGACTTGACGTGCGTGAGGTCCGCGAGCGTCTCGATGCCGTCCTGGCCCAGGTGGTCCCCGGTGACGTTGAGGAGGCAGCCGACGTCGGCCACGTCGTAGCCGAGCCCTCCCTTGGAGAGGCCGCCGCGCGCCACCTCCAGCACCGCAGCCTGCACGCGGCGGTCCGAGAGCACAGCGCGCGCAGACCTGGGTCCCGCGTCGTCGCCGCGGCCGAAGTACTCGTCCCCGACGCCGTGGCCATCCGTCGACGTGAACCCGACCGTGAGGCCGCGCCCTTGCAGCATCTCGCGCACGAGGCGCACCGTCGTGGTCTTGCCGTTCGAGCCGGTGATCGCCGCGAGCGGGACGCGCGAGGGACTGCCCGGCGGAAAGAGGGACTCGACGATCGCACCGGCCGCGTCGCGCGGCGTGCCTACCGACGGGTAGAGGTGCATGCGGATGCCGGGCGCCGCGTTCACCTCGAGCATCCACGCGGGCGAGTTGTCGGCGGCGATGTCCTCGGCCACGAGGTCGACCCCGGCGACGTCGATGCCGACGACGGCCGCGGCGCGTTCCGCCAGCCTGCGCATGCTCGGCGCGACCTCGTCCGTGCAGTCGCGCGCGGTGCCGCCCGTAGAGAGGTTGGTGGCGTCGCGCAGAAGGACGCGCAGGCCCGCCGCCGGTACCGAGTCCGGCGTCAACCCCTGGCGCGCGAGGCAGAAGCGGGCGATGCTGTCTAGCGCGATCCGCGTCAACGGTCGCTCATGGCCGTCGCCGCGCAAGGGGTTGAGGTTCTCGCGCGCGACGAGCTCCGCGACGCTGTGTTCGCCGTCGCCGCTGACCGCGGGCGCCATGCGCTCCGCCGCGGCGACGACACGTCCTCCCACGACGAGCAGGCGGTACTCCCGGCCGAACACCTGCCGCTCGATCATCACTTCTTCGGACACCGACTGGGCGATCGAGACGGCCTGTCGCACGTCGCGCAAGCGGCGCAGTTGGATGGAAACGCCCCGTCCCTGACTCCCGGACACAGGCTTGACGACGAGCGGCAGAGGCAGTCCGAGCGCCCCGCGCGCCGCGTCCGCCGCCGATCGCACCACGATGCCTTCCGGCACCGGTATGCCGTGCTCGCGCAAGAGAGCCTTGCAGCGCTGCTTGTCCTGAGCGATGTCGACGGCGACGGTGGAGGCGGCATCCGTCAGCGTCGCCTGCACGCGGCGCAGGTACTGGCCCTGCCCAAGCTCGAGCCCGCTGCTTTCGGGCAGGCGGCGCACCGGGATGCCCCGCAGCAGAGCGGCGCGCCGGATCGCCTCGGTGCTCGGGCCAAGGCAGCGCCGGTCGCAGAGCTTGCGCAGGTGCACACGCCCTGCCTCGAGGTCGAATTCCTCTTCTGCGAGCAGCGCCAAGAGAAGGCGGCGCGCAAGTTCCGCTGCCGCCTTGCCGACTTCCGCCTCCGGCGCCTCGAAGGCGATGCGGTAGACCGCTGTATTCCGGATCTGCCGCGTCTTGCCGTAAGTGCCCTCGAATCCCGTCTCATGCAGGAGTTCGAGGGCCGTATGCTCCAGCACGTGGCCGAAGTAGGTCCCCTCGCGCAGGCGTACAGCGAAGCCTCCGGAAAAGCCAAGGCCGCAGGTGTGGGTCGCAAGTCCCGGGAGCGCTCCGAGCAGACTTTCTGCAACGCGGGGTCTGTGGGCGGTGGTTGCTTCGGCAAAGTTGCCGAGGTCAAGGCACAGTTCGAACATCGGCCGGTGGCAGTGCGGGTTTGGGCCCTCGAAGTACCGCCACTCCGTGATGTGCATATGTCTCCCCTTCAGTGCGGCACAGGGACTGGGCTAGTCTTCCCAGCGCAGCGCGGAGTATGCAGCGCTGCGCGCCTTGCGAGGTCGAAGCCATACCCCTGTCGCAGCACGAAGAGCGAAGCCCCGCCGAGCGTCACCGGGCGGTCGACGTCGCGCTCCGACGCCTCGACGAGGTCGGCGCCCCGTCCGTCGAGGATGGTCACCGTTCCCGAACCGAGCACATCCAGGTGCTCGCCGCCCTGCACCAGGATGGCCGTGTCCTCGTCGATGCCGATGCCGAGGACGCCCGGGTTCTGGGCGAGTGCGGCGATCAGGCGGTTGATCCGGCCGCGCTGCGCGAAATGCTGGTCCACCACTGCCGCGCGCAGGAGACCGAGCCCAGGGCACATGCGGATGGATGCCCGGCGGGCTGCCTGCTCGTCGTGACCGCCGACGATCATCGTGTCGGTCATCGCGGACGCGCCGGCGGAGGTTCCCCCGACAACGGCGCCGCGGCTGCGCGCGGCATGGATCGCCTCCTCGACCGGCGTCCCGCCGATGAGGCTCGTGATGCGGAGCTGGTCGCCCCCCGTGAAGAAGATGCCGTCCGCGCCCTGTACGATCTGCGCGGCTTCGCGCTGGGCGCAGTCGGAGCGGTCCTCCGCGCCGACGTGCAGCACCTCGCCGAGCCCAAGGCGCGCAAATACCTCCCGATAGCGGCGCAAGGCAACCTGCGGGTTCTCGGTGGCGGCAGTCAGGAGCGCGATGCGCCCGCCCTTCCCCGCCGCCGCGGCAAAGGCCTCCAGCGCCGCGCCGCGCGGTTCCTCGTGTCCGCCGATGAGCAGGAGCGGGCCCACATGGAATCCCCCCGGGGTTCAAGTTCCCCCGGGGGAGCACAGGCATGCGGCGATCAGAGTAGCTCGTGCCAGACCTTGCCGCCGTCGCGCGTGACGAAGAGTTGTCCCTCGCCGGAGACGACGTAGATCTCGTGCGGGGTGACCGCGTCGACCTGACTCAGCAAGTCGATGCCCGGTATCTCCAACTGGGTGAAGGTCCTGCCGGCGTCCTGCGTGATCAGCACCTGATTTGCACCGAGCAGAGCGCCCGCAGAAGGCGTCGCAAAGCTGATCGACGTGGCGGACGATACCAAGGGGAGCGAGCCGACCTCAGTAAAGTGCCGTCCGCCGTCGGTCGTCACGAGCAGTCTGGATGTCCAGTCTCCCGGCGGGAGCCGCGGGTCCTTCCTCCCGTTCAGGCACCAGCCGATGCGGGCGCTCAGCTCCTGGCAAGCGGTCGGCCCGACTTGCAAGCGGCTGGCCTTGATCCAGGTGCGGCCGCCGTCCGTCGTCCGATAAAGGTTGCCGGAGTCGAGACCGATGCTGACCGCCCAGCCGTCGCTCAGGCTGCTGAAGAGGATTGTCGCCTGGCTGTAGGGCGCCGCAGGCGGCTGCCGGAGCGGCACTATCTGCCAGGTGCCGCCACGGTCGCTGGTGCGATAGAGCCGACCGCCCGCGTAGACGAGGCCGCGCCCTCCGGAGAACGCCCAGATCGACGAGATCTGCGGCTCGGGCGCCTCGGATCCTGCTGCGGCGTAGGGGAAGCTGCGCAGCGGCTGCCACGTCCTGCCTCCGTTTCCCGTCCTCAGGAGAAGGTCCGGCTGGTTCACCGAAACCGCGAATCCATAGCCGGATGCCGTCATGCTGACACTGCGCAGCGGGCCGGGCCCGAGCGGCCAGACTCTCTGCCAGCTATTCCCGCCGTCTGTGGTCCGCAGGATGCCGTAGCTCGTCGCGGCGACGCCCAAGTCCGGCGTCAGGAACTGCAGGCTGCGCACGCCGTTGCTGGGCGGTATGGAGAGCGGCACCGCCCCGCCTGGCACGAAGGTCTCGCCGCCGTTCGAGGAGCGGTCGATTCCCTGCCCGTCGTACCGCCAGGCGTACTGCGACCCGAGGTACGCCGCCGGATAGAGCCCGCCGCCGGCGCCGTTGCAGCCCATCGCGCAGCCGCCGTTGCCCCAGGCGTACGACCAGGTGCGCCCGCCGTCCGTCGTGTGCAGCACCATCGTCGCGAGGAAGCCGCCGTCGAGGAGCGAGACCCAGCCGTCCGAGGGCGTCGTGAACGTCACGGAGCCGCCCTGGCCAAAGTTCGGGTACTGCTGCAGTCCGCTGGGGAGTTGGGCCTTCAGGTACGCCTCGTACGCCGGCTGCAGCGGTGGCGACAAGACGCCCTCAAAGAGGCGCGTCCACTGCGCTCCCCCGTCACGGCTGACGTAGAGGCTCGTCTGGCTGGACTGCCCTGACCCTTGGGTGCCTCCCAGCGCGAAGTATATGGGCCCCGGCAGGGCGCTCACGGAGCTGAAGTAGAGTCCCGGCGCGCTCAGTGCGGGAAGCCACATCAGCCCGCCGTCGGCCGTTGTGACAAGTTCGCCCGCCTGCGTCGTTGCGACGCCGTCGAGCGGGGAGACGAACCGGACCTGGCTGAACGTCAACGAATCTCGCGTCGTCCAGGTGCGTCCGCCGTCGGAGGTCGCGAGCAGCGCATCCGGCGTAACCGCGAAGCCGACATTGGCGCTGATGAACTGCAGTGCGGTCACCTGCTGCTTGAGTTTTGCGCGCACCTGCCACGTCAGCCCGCCGTCGGACGAGTAGAGGATCTGCCCGGGACCGCCGGACGCCGGAGCGGCTACGGCGAAGCCGGTTCGCGGGGCGACCATCGAGAGCGTCGCGACGTTGCCCTGCGGCGGGGCGACCTGAGGCATCTGCGCGGACAGGCGGCGCACGATGCGCAAGGGCGCCTTCGACGGGACGGCGCCCAGTGGCGACGCCTTCGCATGGCTGCCCTGCGCGCTGCAGCCGGCGAGGAGCAGCGCGACCATGCAGAGCAAACCGTACCGTGCGCGCATCGCTACCGCTCCTTCGCAAGGGATCAGTATCTTGCCCTGTGCCTGCACCGCGTTTCCCTCGGACCCGAAGAATCTTTTCGAAAGAACCCTCAGCCGCTTTGCGCGTGACGTCGCGTTAAAGCAAGGAAGACCGCTTTCGCGGTCTCCTGCACTTGTAGAATCTTCAGTTCACGCTGACCTTGTGGAACTCTCCATGCGTGGAGACTTCGAGTTCTACGGTCTCCGTGAGAACGTCCGCGTAGCTGAACGATACGCGCCTGGCCCCGGAAGGCTCGTCATCGATCTTGACGACGAAGATGTGCGGGTACGTCTTTTCCAGAACGCCCTCCCGCTCGTCCACCTTGCGGCGACCGCGATTGGCCTTGAGCCGGACCCGCTCACCGATCATTCCGTCCAAGTCGCGTTTGATGTCCGACAAGACACGCCTAGCGGCCAAACGCCCCACTTCCTTCCTGACCCGGCCCTGGTCCGTGTTTCATGCTACCACTCACACGTCAGCGTGTCAAGAATCTAAGCAGTTTAGCAGAGAGCCGGAAAACGTGTCAAGCGGCAATCTGCTCATTTTGTGTACTTGTCGGCCACGCTGGATGCCCCGAACGAGTCCGGCTTGATCTTGGCGTCGAATCCGCTGCCTGAGACCATCCCTACAATTTCCCGGATCAGATCGCGCGTATCGCCGTTCTGGCCGATGTCCAGGTGGATTTCGATGTTGAATCCCTGGTAACCGCGGCGGGACAGCATCTCTGTCAGTTTGCTGGCGACGCCCAGGCTGAAGGAGGTTTCCAGAAGGATACGCTGGCGCAGCGTCGCAACGCGGCGCTGCGCCTGGCGGTAATAGTAGTATCTGGCGCCCTTGCCGAGGCGATGTATGATGATCGCCGTGACGTAGGTGACTTCGTCGCGCGCCTGCGAGTCGGTGCCGATGATGAGCTTGTGCTGGGCCTGGGGATCCTCACGGATGAAGGTGACGATGTCCGAGAACACCTGGTCGAGGTCCATCACACCGTGTGACGGGCTGCGGAACAGCACCGCTCATCCTCCTCCAGAGGCCCTTCCTACCGCTCTTGCAATGCGCCAAGGGCGGCGGCAAGCCTGTCAAACTCGGCAAGTGAGAGGGTCTCGCCGCGCCGTGCGGGATCGATGCCCGCCTCTACAAGCGCCCTGCGGCCGACCTCCCGTCTGGTCCCGAGGCCTTCCTCGAGCGCCCTCTCCATCATCTTGCGGCGGTATCCGAAGGCGGCCTGTACGACCGGCCGGATCTGTGGCCAGGAGGACAGGGTCGCAGCCTTGCGCGCCCGCAGCCGGATCACGCGCGAGCCGACCTGCGGGGGCGGGTAGAAGAGCCCCGCGCCGACGCGGGCGACGGTGTCGATCTCTGCAGCATACTCGCGCAGGACGCTCAGCGCACCGCGCTGCGGCGTTCCCGGCCCCGCGCTGAGCCGCTCCGCGACCTCGCTCTGCAGCATCAGCACAGCGACGGTCGGCGCGGCCTCCAAAATGCGCACCACGAGCGCCGTGGAGATGTAGTAGGGCAGGTTCCCCACCAGTTTTCCCGCTGGGCCCAGCATGTCCGGCAGATCTGCCTCCAGCGCGTCGCCCTCGTACACCTGCAGCCGGCCTTTGAAGTGCTCGCGCAGAAAGCTCGCGAGCGCCCTGTCGATTTCGATGGCCCGCACGTCGCCGCACAGTTCGACAAGCCGCTGCGTAAGCGCACCCAAGCCTGGCCCGATCTCCACAACGCGATCGTCCGGCTGAAGATCGAGTGCATCCACGATGCGCTCACGGGCGTGGAAGTCCACCAGGAAATGCTGTCCGAGACGCTTTTGCGGACGCACGCCCAGTTCGTCGAGGATGCCCCGCACTACGCTCGGAGAAGTCAACTTCGGCTCCATCGCCCCAATTGTAGCACGCGCTGCGTTCGCAACAAAAAAGGTGCGGCCGCCCGCCAGGCGGGCAGCCGCGTGTGTAGTTGGCCGTTGCTAGTTCGATGAGAGGATGTACACGGTGACCGGCTGACGGCCGTAGTCGATGGCCTGTTGTCCGGTGTCGAAACAGAGGTCGATGCGGTTGCCGACGATGGCGCCGCCGGTGTCGGCCGCAACCCCGTAGCCATAGCCCGGAATGTACAGGCGGGTGCCCAGCGGGATCACGCTCGGGTCGACGGCGACCACCCCGTAGCGGGCCGGCACACCGGTGGCAGTCCGCCCGTTCGACCAACTGGGGTCGGCCCAGTAGGCGGTGGCGACCACGTTCACCGTCGCGACGACGCGGCCGAGGATCTGGCCGCGCGAGACCTGCGGCAGCTTGCCGCCGATGGCGATGATCTCGTCCTGGGCCGGTTTGACCACCTGCTCACCAACCACGTCTTCGGCAACGAGCAGATTGTTCTCGTAGACGCGACGCACGGTTTCAATGGCCTGGCCCGGTACGCCAGCGCGGGATACGGCGTTCTGACCCAAGGCGAGCGTAGGGTCGATGACGGTCTGCACGTGATATGCGACCGGTACTGCGACGGTGTTGACGCGCACAGAGGCGAGAACAGTCTGGTTGTCTGCGCCGGAACTCCACAGTGCGGTGGAGTAGCCCGGAGCAGGGTCTGGCTGGTCGACGACGGCGTCAGTGGTGGGCAGCGGCAGTGCCTTGTGGTGGACGGCGCCCTGGTGGCGGTGCTGCGGCGCTTGCGCGGCCACAGTGCCTACGCCAGGGGTGCGGGCTGCGAAGCCCGCAAGCAGGAGCAGCAGCGCAAAGCTGAGGCCAGCCAGTACGCGCCATCCTGCTTTCCAAAGGTGCTGCACGTGATACCTCCTTCTTCCTACAACTTTCCAGACCGCGGAAGTTGTAGGACTGCCGTATCATATCACCTACTTCCCGAATGGTTCAAACGGTTATGTCGAGAAATTCCTCTTTCCTTAGCGATCCCTTAGGAAAGCTGGAAGACCGAAACGGCGTTCGAAAAGGCAATCTCCGACAGTTGCTCGGGAGCTTCGCCGCGCGTGTTTGCGAGCGCTATCAAGGTTTCCCGGACATAAGCGGGCTCGTTCCGCTTGCCGCGAAATGGCACGGGCGCTAGGTATGGGCTATCAGTTTCTACCAAAAGCTTTTCGGCAGGGACGAGCGCCGCGAGACGGCGCAGTTCGTCGTTCTTCTTGAAGGTCAGAGGGCCGGCGAACGAGATGTAGGCCCCGCGCCGCAGACCCTCCGAAAGGAGCTCGCCGTCGCCGGCGAAGCAGTGGAATACGGCCGTCACGTCAGGGAAATCGTCCATCACCGGAAGGATCCGCAGGCCGCTCTCGCGCTGGTGGAGCACGACCGGGAGCCCCAGCCGGCGGGCGATCTCGAACTGGCGGCGGAGGAGCCAGTCCTGCCGCTCGGGCAGGGCTGGCTCCTCACCGTGGAAGTCGAGTCCGATCTCGCCGATCGCGCGGCACAGAGGATGCTCCGCCAGAGCGGCGATCTCTGAGATCTCCATCTCGCCGCAGCGGCCCGCCTCGTAAGGGTGCAGGCCGACTGCGGCGACGAGGCCGGGAAAGCGGGCAGCGAGGGCGATGGCCTCGGCCGACGACGGTACGTCGTAGCCGACCACGACGATGTGGGAGACGCCGGCCGCTCTGGCTCTCTCGACGACCTCCGCCGCCTCCGGCAAGAGGTCTTCGTGGTTCAGGTGGGCGTGCGAGTCGACGATTCTCACTTGATCCGCGTCCCCGGCGGCAGCGGCTCGCGCGGAGAGACGATCTGAAGGCCCTCCTCGGTCTTGCCCGCGAGAATCATGCCGCGCGAGACGATGCCCCGGATCTTCGCCGGCTGGAGGTTTGCCACGATCACGACCTGGGTTCCTGGCAGCGCCTCCGGCTGGTAGTACTCCGCGATGCCGGAGACGATGGTGCGGGGCTCGGACTCGCCGAGGTCCACCGTCAATTCAAGAAGCCGGTCCGCACCCTTCACTTTGCTTGCTGCGAGGATCGTACCGACGCGCAGATCCACCCGACCAAAGTCGTCGATCGTAACTTCCGGCGTTGCCGGAGACGCGGCGGCGGGCTCGGCCGCTTGTGCAGCACTTTCCGTGTCGATCCGCGGGAAAATCGGCTCCCCGCGCTGGATCCTGGTCCCCGGGCGCAGGCCGCCCCAGGCGGCGTCGGCCAGTCTGGAGGCATCGGCGCTGTCCAGCCCAAGCTGCCGGTAGATGGCGTGCGGCGCGTCCACCAGGAAGGGTCGGAGCAGCACCGCAACGATCCGCAGGCTCTCTGCGAGGTCATAGAGCACGCCGTTCAGGCGCGGGTCGCCGGTCCGGTTGAGCTGCCACGGAGCAGACTCCTCGATGTACTTGTTGGCTCGGCGCACGAGCTCGAACACCGCGCTGACGCCGTCCGACACCTGCAGGCGGTCGAGGCTCTGGGTTGCCTTCTTCACGCACTCCTCCGCTGTCGCCCTCAGCTCGCTCTGGCCCGACGGGGAAGGCACGACCCCGTCCGTGAAGCGCTCGATCATCGCCGTCGTACGGGAGAGGAGGTTGCCGAGGTCGTTGGCGAGGTCGACGTTCGTCCGCAGGATCAGGGCCTCCTCGGTGTAGTTGCCGTCCGCGCCGAACGGCACCTCCCTCAGGAGGTAGTACCGCACGGCGTCACGGCCGTAGCGCTGCACGAGCTGGCGAGGGTCGATCACGTTGCCTCGCGATTTCGACATCTTCTGCTCGCCGAGCAGAAGCCACCCGTGGCCGTACACGACGCGCGGCAGCGGGAGGCCGAGGGCGAGCAGAATCGCGGGCCAGATGATCGCGTGGAAACGCACGATCTCCTTGCCGACCAGGTGGACGTCCGCCGGCCAGAACCTGGCGAAGCGCTGCTCATCCTGCAGATAGCCGCAGGCCGTGATGTAGTTCGTCAAGGCGTCGATCCAGACGTAGGCGATGTGGCGCGGGTCCTGGGGCAAAGGGATGCCCCAGCGAAAGCTCGTGCGGGAGACCGAAATGTCCTCGAGGCCCTGCTTGATGAAGGAGATCATCTCGTTGCGCCGGGAGCTGGGCTGGATGAACCCCGGATTCGCTTCGATGTAGTCGAGCAGCGGCTGGGCGTAGCGCGAGAGGCGGAAGAAGTAGCTCTCCTCGTTGAGCCGCGAGACCGGCCCGCCGCAGGACGGGCAGTTGCCGTCGACGAGCTTGCCCTCGACCCAGAACGACTCGCACGGCGTGCAGTACCAGCCCTCGTACTGCGAGAGGTAGATGTCGCCGGACGCCTCGAGCTTCTTGAAGATCTCCTGCACGACGCGCTCGTGGCGGGGCTCCGTCGTGCGAATGAAGTCGTCATAGGAAATCTGCAGGAGCTGCCACAGATCGCGGATATCCGACACGATCTCATCGACGTAGGCGATCGGTGCCTTACCGGCCTTGGCCGCCCTCTCCTCGATCTTCTGGCCATGCTCGTCCGTGCCGGTGACGAAGAAGACGTCCTCTCCGCGCAGCCGGTGGTAGCGGGCAAGCGCGTCCGCGGCCACCGTCGTGTACGCATGGCCGATGTGCAGGCGGTCGTTCGGATAATAGATGGGGGTCGTGACGGTGAAGCGTTCGGCCAAGCCTGAGCCCTCCCTGCTTAATGGATGGAAAAGAAAACACCGCCACCCCAAAAGGGGCGACGGGGTCGCGGTACCACCCTCGTTCTCCAGCCGCGAAGGCCAGCTGGACTCTCGCCGATCACGGTGGCGCCGGCACAGTCTACTGCCCGAAGGGTTCAACCGTGCACTCCGGAGTCATCACACTGCGCACCGCCCGCCGGCTTCCACCGCCCCGGCTCGCTCTTCGGCAGCTCTTGCGCCTGTGCACTCCATCGTCGCGTTTGCTTTATTGCCTTACCTTAGCGGGCCGGGAAGCACTTGTCAATTGCGCTCTGAGGCGTCCGGCCCGCCGCCGTCCTATTCCCCGGTGACGAGCACGACGGCGAAGCCGTCGTACCCCTTGCTGCCCACGGTCTGCACGGCTGTGGCCTGTACACGCCGCTCCGTCGCGAGCATGTCCATGAATCTGCGCACGCCTTGCACGTGCGGATCGGCCGTCTGCTCGTCGGCCACCGCTCCGCCCCGCACGACGTTGTCGACGATGATCAGGCTGCCGCGTCGCGTGAGGCGCAGCGCCCAGGAGAAGTAGGTCGGGATGTTCGCCTTGTCCGCGTCAATGAACACGAGGTCGAACGGGCCGGCTCCCTCCTCGACCAGGTCACGCAGCGTGTCACGCGCGTCACCAAGCCGAATGTCGACAAGATCCGCAAGACCGGCGCGCTCGATGTTGCGCGCAGCGACGCCCGCGTGTTTATCGCTGGCCTCGAGCGTGATCAGCCTTCCATCCTTCGGCAGCGCTCGTGCAAGCCAGATGGTGCTGTATCCGCCGAGCGTCCCGACCTCCAGCACACTGCTGGCCCCGTGGATCCTCGCCAGCATGTGCAGCAGCTTGCCCTGGTTCGGAGCCACGTTGATTTGGGGCAGCCCCTGCGCCGCGCTGTCGGCAAGGGCGGCTGAAAGCGCCGCATCCTGCGGCACCAGGAGGTCTGTGATGTACTGGTCGACCGCGTACCACTGCTCCTCGGACATGGGCACCCTGCCCCCCAAAGACCCTGCCATCGAACATTTGTTGGAAGGATCTTCCATGGCCCCGGTCGAATGGGGTCGTCAGATGTCGATGAAAGGGGATTTCCAGAGTGATCAACCGCGTCGTCCTCGTAGGGCGCCTTGCGAACAACCCGGAGTTTCGCTACACGCGCGAGGGGCTGCCGATCTCCGCATTCTCCCTGTCGACGGGCCGCCCGGGCTCCTGCGAGTTCCTTCCAGTTGTGGTATTCCGCAGGCTTGCTGAAACCACCTCCAAGTACCTGCAGAAGGGCAGGCTCGTGGGGATCGAGGGACGCATCTCGAGCCGGAGCTTCGAGACGACG
>JAKAPV010000339.1 GCA_021806845.1 Bacillota bacterium
GCGCGCGCAGCGCGCGCTGATGGCGCGCACCCTGCTAGAGACGACCGCCTTGCCGATCACGGACGTCGCCTTTGCTGCGGGGTTCTCGAGCGTGCGGCAATTCAACGAGACCATCCAGGCGGTCTTCTCGCAGACTCCGTCCGAACTGCGCAGCCGCATCCACCTTCGGGAAACGACCTCCGAGGCGGGCTCGATCCGGCTGCGCTTGCCATACCGGCCGCCCATGGAGTTCGCCGATCTCCTCGCGTTCCTGTCCACCCGCGCCGTGCCAGGCGTCGAGGAAGTGACGGACGGAACGTACCGGCGTGTACTTCACCTCCCGCATGGGCTTGGAATCGCGGCAGTGCGGCCGGGACCCAAGAGCGAGCCGCCGCACCTCGCCTGTGATCTCCAGCTCGATGACCTGCGCGACCTCGCGACCGCCATCGCGCGCATACGCGCCCTCTTCGACCTGGATGCGGACCCCATGTCCATCCTGAGCCGGCTGAGCCCCGATCCCCTGCTCGGCCCGCTCGTCCAAAAAGCCCCCGGACGGCGCGCCCCGTGCCACGTCGATCCTGATGAACTCGCGATCCGGGCAGTCCTCGGACAGCAGGTATCGGTCGCCGGTGCGCGCACCATCGCCGGCCGCATCGCGCAGCGCTGGGGTGCGCCGCTCTCAAGACCCTCGGGAGCGCTGACCCATGCCTTCCCGACGCCCGCGGCGCTGGCCGCGGCGTCACTGGACGACCTGCCGATGCCGGGGAGCAGGCGCCGCGCGCTGCACTCCCTTGTGGCGGCGCTCGCCGACGGAACCATCCGCCTGGATGCCGGTGCCGACCGCGATGCAGTCGCGCAGGCGCTCCTCGCCCTGCCGGGCATCGGGCCGTGGACGGTCGCCTACATCCGCATGCGCGCCCTTGGAGACCCGGACGTGTTCCTGCCCACGGACCTCGGCGTCCGCCGCGCCCTGGAGCGCCTCGGCGCACCGGCAGATCCGCGCTCCGCGTCCAGCATCGCGGAGGCCTGGCGCCCCTGGCGCTCGTACGCGCTGCAACACCTTTGGGCATCCCTTGGCTAGCGGTATCGAATGAAGTCGTAACAAACGCTTGAAGGAGGAACCTCATGACCAGCGCAGCGTTCGCGCCGCACCAAGCGGTCACGTCGCACTGGACCGTGGTCCCGAGCCCGATGGGCGACATCCTGCTGCTCGGAGACGGGGAAGCCCTGACCGGGCTCTACTTCACCCAGGGGCGGCATGTCCCGGAACCGGATCCCGCCCTGAAGCGCGGCGACGAGTGCTTCCAGGAAGCCCGCCTGCAGCTTGCCGCCTACTTGCGCGGAGAACTGCAGCGATTTTCTCTCTTGCTCTCGCCGCGGGGGACACCTTTCCAGCTCCGGGTGTGGGAGGCGCTCCTCGCCATCCCCTACGGCCGAACGGAGACGTACGGTGACCTCGCGCTGCGCATCGGGCGCGAAGGCGCCGCCCGCGCCGTCGGCCGCGCGAACGCGCTGAACCCCATATCCATTGTCGTCCCGTGCCACCGCGTCATCGGACAAGATGGCTCCTTGACCGGCTACGGCGGCGGCTTGCAGGCGAAGAGCAGACTCCTTGCGCTGGAATCCGGCGTGAAAAGTGACCTGGGAGGACCGGGCGGCCTTCGCTAGAGCCTCGACTGCCGAAACGCGGCATCCAGGATGCCGACCATGCGGACGAATGACTGGTCGATGTCGACCGGCATGCCGAAACCGCCCCCTGCCTCCAGCGAGACGAACCCGTGGAGTGCGGCGCGGAGCGTGCGGACGTCGTGCACCATTTCTTCCTGTGGCCGGCCGTATTGCGCGAGGACTCCGTAGACGACCTGCAGCACCTCCGCGCTGCGAGCCGCAATTGCGGCGTCAGAAGGATCCGGTGCGCGCACGATCGCGGAGTAGAGCCCTGGGTGCGCCTGCGCGTACCTGCGGTATGCGTGCGCTAGTTCCAGCAGGGCTGCGGGACAATCCTCGTGGGCCGAGGCGGCAGCGCGCATCGCCATGGCGAGCTCTCCGAGAGCCTGCGCAGCGAGTTCACAACGCACGGCCGGCAGGGACGGCACGTGCTTGTAGAGGCTCGGCACCCTGACCCCGAATTGGTGTGCGATCGCCGCCATGCTGAGTTGGTCGTAGCCGATCCTGTCGGCGAGTGCAGCCGCCGCCTCCAGGATCACGTCGCGGTTGAGGTTAGCTCTTGGCATCGGCCGACACCTCCGACAGAAACTGCAGCACTGCCGGTCCCACCACGTCCGGGTACTCCGCTTGCGGGTAGTGGCCAGCGCCCGACACCATCACGACCTGTCCGCGCAGCCGACCAGCGACCCACGAGGCTTCGGCCGCGGGGTCCTTGAAATCAGGATCTTCGCAGCCCATGATCACCAGCGCTGGTGCCTGCACGTCCGGAAGACTCGCTTCGGCAGGCGCATGGGACGTACGGGTCGTCGCCACAAATGCCGGCCAATGCCGGGCACGGCCGAGGCTCTTGCGTATGCGCCACTGGTGCTCGGCCAGGTCCGCCGGACGGCGCCCGCGATACAGCGTGCGATGGTAGGCGAGCCAGGCGCGAGGTCCCCATGGGCGCAGGAGCGCCACCCGGAAAGCGAGCAGCGCGGCGAGGCTGATGGGCAGATTGCGTACGAAGGGACCGATCAGCACGAGTCCCGAAATGAGGTCCGGTTCTTGGGCGGCCGCCCAGACCGCCGCTCCCGCAGCCATCGAGTTCCCGACGAGCACCGCGGGG
>JAKAPV010000340.1 GCA_021806845.1 Bacillota bacterium
GGGGTGTAGGAAGCGGTTGAAGAGCACCACCCCGACCCGACCGTCCCTGGCGGCGATAGCGTCCAGCATCGCGTCGCTGAGCTGGCGGTCGGTGGGAACCAGGGCCCTGGCGTTGCTGTGGGTCGCTCGAAATGGGGCCTTCGCGACACGCCTCGAGCCCGCGGCTCGGCGCCATGCAGGGAGTACTGGAAGTGTTGGCGGTCGGTACGCAATTCATGGTTGACGTACGAAACGATTGTGCAAACGATTCGAATGGCGCATCCGGTACACGGATTGCGAGCGGAACCATGGAGCGCGTCCCCCTCCCTCACGAAAGGAGGGCGTACGTTGTCTGCGCATTCTGGTCCGGTCCACTCGAAGATCACGCGAGCCGTCGTGATTGCGGTCGCCACTCTCCTGGGCACTGCGACGCTATCTTTGGCGGCTCCCATGGCCGTCGGTGCAGCCGCAGAACAGCCTGAAGCGACGAACTCGTCCGCGGTCGCCTGTCCCGAGGGGTGGACCGTGGTCAACCGTGTCGGTACGAGTCCGCTGGGGAACGGCGGCACCCTTGACCACTATATCGTGAATGGCATGGAGCTCGATGTTCCAGCTGCGCCCAGCACCTTTCAGCCACTGGAGGCCACGAACGCGGAGCTCGCCACATACGGCTTGCCTGCTCGGCCTCAGGGATCTGATGCACTCGCTGCGTGGACGCGCGTGATGCGGACATGGCGCCCCACCCCGGACGCCGGGATATGCGCAGGGCCGGCTGGCCTTCACTTTCAGTCGGTTACGTCGAACTGGTCCGGCATGGTCGCCACCTCAAGCAGCAACTTGTGGAATGCGCTGAATGGCGAATTCACACAGCCAACGTACAACTCGGCTGGGTGCTCAGACGCCTCGGAGGCTTCATGGGTTGGCCTGGGCGGATATGGGATGTGGCCGCTCATCCAGGACGGGACCTACATGGAACCGGGCCCGAAGTACTTTGCATTTGCCGAATGGCTCAACTCCAGCAATCAGAACCCCCCTTACACGCTGCAAAGTGTCTCGGTCAGCCCAGGAAATCTCATGTACACCTACGTCTACTACGACTCCTCCAGCGCGAAGGCGGAGTTCTTTGTGCAGAATGAGACAAACGGCACCAACCAGACGTACTGGCTGAGCAACGCGAGCAGCTACTACACTGGCAAGACGATCGACTTCGTGGACGAGAAGCCATGGTCTACGCTCCCAGACTTCAATGAAATTCCTTGGAGCGATACCATGGAGGGCGAGGTGAACGGAAGCTGGTACGACCTGGGCAACCAGAGCCCGATCACCGTCATCATGGAGCATAACAACACGGTTCTGGCGGAGCCCGGGGGTATGGTCACAAGCACGTCGTTCAATGACTACTGGTACGCCTGCCAATAGACGGCGGCTGATAGTCCGATGTCCGGAAGGCGAGCCGTCGCACGTGATCGGGCTCCCCCGCAGCTGGTGACATGATGCCGGCGCCACGTGCTCCTTTCAGGCCCCAGAGGTTGCGGGGAACCGTCTCGTTCATTGGATCGTCTGAGAGGGCATGAGCAGCATCGTCTCGCGCCGCGGGTTGCTGATCGCGATTGCCGGGGTGGTCTCTCTACTCGGGTGCGTCAACACGGGGTCGCTCGTTCGAGGGACACCTGTCATACCGTCATCTACAGCGACAGCCCCGTCAGCCCGCTACGACGATGGGATACCGCGTGTGTTCGATGGTCAGCCTGTCTTGCGAGGTGCCGCGGCGATCGCGCACGCGAGAGCCACCTCGGATACGACGCCGTTCC
This sequence comes from Bacillota bacterium, assembly GCA_021806845.1. Classification (GTDB taxonomy): domain Bacteria; phylum Bacillota; class Sulfobacillia; order JAJZYS01; family JAJYTV01; genus JAJYTV01. The sequence goes on from JAKAPV010000340.1 coordinate 1,791, forward strand.
TCGTGGGAGGTTGGGTAACTAACGTGCCCGGCGATGCCGTCCCTTGCCCCGCGCTTCCTATCGCGGGGGCGTCCGCGTGGCTTGCTCCGTGCGGGCAGCCGGCGTTCAGCGACGTCGCAGGCGACGCGACCGGGAACGTAGTGGCAGACGGTGAACTTACCTTTCACTTCGCCGATGTGACCGGCCTGCAAAGTGGTCCGGCGATCCTGCGCGTCCACGTCCACGACCCTCGGGCCTCGGCGTGCGGCACCGGCCAGCTGACCTGCGCTGGCGCGATGGTCGTGGACGAGATCCTCTGGACGGGTGACGCGGCGACAGCGCCGCATCCGTTGGACATTGCGGCCGTCTCCGCCGCCCTGAACCGGATTTCGCCGTCTGCGACGCTGGCGCCTCTCGGGAACGGTGTGTACGGGGCGGACTGTGGCACCGTGCCGGCAACGACTCGCGACTACGTGGTCACGGCACCGTCCCCCTACATCCCGACGTTCTCGCAGGTTGCGATCGCGCCGTCGCCACAGGCACTTGCTCGCGCCCTGCCGATCCCGGCGGGTGTCGCTGGGGCACTGGACGGCGGTCTGATCGGCGTAACAGGGTCGCGCGGTGGCTTCGACTGCCGATGGCTGCGTCTCGATAACGTGGCGGTTCTTGTTCGCACGAGCGACCCGCCGAGAGCTGCCGATCGGACGTTCATGCAACGCCTCGTCACCGCCCTCGCGGCCGCTGTGAACCACTCAGTCCCCTCAAACTGACGCGATGGCGACACCCCCGCTACCCCATCCGCAAAGACCTCGTTTCCGCGCGGTCGCGGCTGGCGCCTTGCCGAGCGCGCGAACCGGCGCGAGGCGGAGCCGCCCTTTCGGTGCGCTCCGCCTGGATCGGCCGCGCTACTGCCCCCAGCGCTCCCAGCCGTTGTACGGCCAGCCGGTGGGTATAGCCGGGGGCGACGGCGTC
>JAKAPV010000341.1 GCA_021806845.1 Bacillota bacterium
AGGCCGCGCGCCGCGTGAAGGTCAGCATCAGGATGCGGCCCGGATCGACGCCGTGCAGGACCAGGTGCGCCACCCGATGCGCGAGCGTATCGGTCTTGCCGGTGCCGGCGCCCGCCACGATGAGCAGCGGTCCGGATCGGAACCCCTTCCCGGGCAGCGCCTCTCCATAGGCCGCCGCCCCGCGCTGCGCGTCGTTGAGGCGGGCCAGATGGGGAACGGTCGGCATGATCTGCGAATATACGGAATGGTTCCGCCCGCTGTCACGGTGCAAAGCGCGCATACAGTCGCGGCAACGGCGGGGCACTGGATGGCCGTCGGACAAGTCAACACGGTTCGGACGCAGGAGCGCAAACCGATGCGACCTGCGGCCGGCTCGCGCACACGTGAGACGGGTGCTACCCTGCGCGGATGAAGCCGGAGCGACAGACTGTTCACTATCGCGGGCGGGTCGTCACGCTCACCACCGATGAAGTGACCCTGCCCAACGGACATGTCGCAGCCCTGGAAGTCGTCCATCACCCGGGGGGCGCCGTGGCGGTGGCCGTCGACGGTCAGGAGCGGGTATGCCTGCTGCGCCAGTACCGCTACGTGGCGGACGGATGGCTGTGGGAGCTGCCGGCGGGGAAGCTCGAGCCCGACGAGCCTCCGCTCGCCACCGCGCAGCGGGAGTTGATCGAGGAGGCCGGCGTGCGCGCACGCGAGTGGCGCGGCCTCGGCTCCTACCTCAGCTCACCCGGAGTGTTCTCGGAGGTCTTGCATCTGTTTCTCGCGACCGATCTTGCACCGGCCGCCACCGCGCACGAGCAGGCGGAGGTGATCGAGGTTCACTGGATACCGTTCGCGCAGGCGTACGAGTGGGCGGTCGGCGGCGAGATCCGCGATGGCAAGACAGCCCTGGGCCTGGTGCGGGCCCGGCGCCTCCTCGGGCGCGCAGCGGGCTCTTAGGGCCTGCCGGACTTAAGGTTCACCAGGCTCCTAGCCCGTCGAGTCGATGTGCGCCAGCTTGCGCGCGCCCGGCAGGCGGTAGAAGCGCCGCAGCCGCGCCAGCACCTTCTGCCCTGCATCGATGCGCTCACTGCGCAGATCCCGCTCCAGCCCACGGCAGAATTTCTCGGCATAGCAGCTGGCCCGCCGGTACAAAGCCTCGCGACCGTCGGCGAGATCGGGATCGATGCGGGCCCGATCGAACAACAGCCGCCGCAGCTCCGCCGGAAAGCGTCGCGGGGACTGGCGCTGAAGCAGCAGGTAGCTGACCACGTACTTGTCCACTTCGGCCTGCATCTCGAGCTCGAGGAACGACACGGGCCGGTCATGATCGGCGTGCCAGGCAACACACAGGAAGTGACTCACTCCCTCGAGCGCGGCCCAGCAATCGGCCACGTTGCCGCCGTGCAGACGCTGCAGCGGATCTTCCCGGGCGAGCCTGTCGATCAGCGCCGGATCGAGATACAAAGACACCTGCATCGCAGGCCGCTCAGCCTCCCCGGCCGCCTGCGGCTCGCAGACCGGCTCGGCGATGATGAGGTCCTCTTCGCAGCGGCGATGACGGACCTCGGACGGCAGACTTGCGCGATCGGTCACCAGAAAGTCATATACGTCGTAATCGACGCTGAGATCATATATGCCGCCGAGAAGGTTCTGCAGGCGAGAGAGGATCATGGGGGCGGCGCCGGACATTCAGTGAGGGCGCATTCCCGCCTCGGGACCCGCGCCGGCCGTACCGCGCGCCACCGGCTCGATGCCGAGGCGCTTGAGGAGCCGGAAGCTGCGGCGGCTGCCGGTCTTCAGCCACAGCTCGTAGAGCCTGAGGATGTCGCGATCGGAATGGGTGTAGGCGCTCTCGCTGAGCTCGTTGAGCGCATCGACTATCATCTGGAATTTCTCCGCCAGCTCGGCGAACACGAGCGCGAGCGCCCTGGCCCTGCGCGGGGCACGCACACCGCCCGAGAGCGCCTCGGCCAGTGTGCCGTAGGCGCGGCCGCCCATCGCGATGTGATAATCGATGTCGATGAGCTTGCGCGCGAAGCCCTGCGCGAAGAAGCCGGCTACGAAAAGTGACACATCGCCCAAGCGCTGCAGGCCGCGGTTGCGCTCGACGCGAGTGCGCGCCTCCATCGCCTCCGACAGCAGGACCACGAGCGGCTTGAGGTGCGTCCCCTCGGGAGCGCAATCGAACAACGCCTCCGAGCGCGCAAACAGGGTCAGCAGGCTCACGACGTAGTGCTCGGTCTCACCCTCGACCGACAGGTGCTGGTTCAACAGCGCCGCATGCAATGCGTCCTTGAAGTATTCCTTCAGGTTGGCGACCGGCTGGACTCTTGCCTCAGGCATGTCGTTGAACACCTCGCGTGCGCCCTTTCATTACACCGAGCGGCATCGCTTTGACAAAGTTGAGCCCGCGCAGTTGTGAAGTCCGTCGAGACCTTGGCCGCCGCTCTCGGCCAGGACACGGCCGACGCTGGCAGCACCGCACAAGGAGTGCTGACACCCGCCGCGTAGCCGCGGCGAACGGGTTCAGAGGCGAGGGGCGGGTTTTCACGGCCGCGCGCCCCGCCGCTGGAGCGGCAGGACAGGAGGGAAGACGAGGCCGGGCGCCTGCCCGGACGCGCGGCGTCGGATCTCAGCGCCACTGCGCCCGGTAGGACAGCCCGAGCGACATCAGCCGCTCGAGCAGGTCCGGATAGGCGATCCCGGCGGCGCGCGCGGATTCGGCGAAATCCTCGCTCGCCTCGAGATTGGG
>JAKAPV010000058.1:0-10787 GCA_021806845.1 Bacillota bacterium
CGTGATCCCCGGCAGTTGCTCCTGCGGCCGGACGACGCGCCGCATGGCCCACATCCAGGGCCGCGTCGACGACATGTTCACGCTGCGCGGCGTGAACCTCTTCCCGCGCGACGTGGAGTCTGCGCTGCTCGACATGGACGCGCTGGCTCCGGTCTACCAGCTCGTGCTCGATCGCCACCAGGCACTGGACGTCCTCGAGGTCCATGTCGAGCCGCGCGAGACGGAGGCGGAGCGCGAGGCGCTGGCGACTGCGGTGCAGCGCCGCCTGAACGAGGTGCTCGGCGTGAGCGTGCTGGTCGCCGTGATGGACCCCCAGTCGATTCCGCGCAGCGAGGGCAAGGCCGTCCGCGTCGTCGACCGCCGCAAGCTCAGCTACTCCCGCTGAGCCGAGAGGAGGAAGCGTCATGCAAGAGCCGCTCCTCTACGACTGGAACGAAATCCAGCCGCAGACCGCGGAGTTCCGGAGGCCGCAGCGCATCGAGCTCAACGACGAGACCCTGCGCGACGGGCTGCAAAGCCCGTCGGTGCGCCAGCCGACGGTCGGCGAGAAGGAGGCGTTCCTGCGCCTGCTGCCCCATCTCGGCATCGGTGCGGCGAACATCGGCTACCCCGGCGCGAGCGAGCAGGCCTATCGCGACGTCGTGCGCCTCGCCGCGCTGATCCGGGACGAAGGACTGCCGATCGAACCGAACTGCGCCGGGCGCACACACCAGGCGGACATCGTGCCGATGGCCCGCGCACAGCAGGTGACCGGCGTCCCGATCCAGGCGGCCCTCTTCATCGGCTCGAGTCCGATCCGCCAGTGGGTCGAGGGCTGGGAGATGGACCGGCTGCTGCACACGATCGAGGACGCGATCGGCTTCGCGAGGCGCGAGGGTCTCGAGGTGATGTTCGTCACGGAGGACACGACGCGCGCGCGGCCAGGGGACATCGAGGCGATGTACAGCGCCGCGGCGCAGGCCGGCGCGACACGCTTCTGCGTCGCCGACACGGTCGGCCACGCGACGCCGTCGGGCACGCAGCGGGTCGTGCAGTTCGTAAAACAGGTTCTCGAGCGGCAGGGAGTTGCGCCCGAGATCGACTGGCACGGGCACCGCGACCGCGGGCTCGACGTGATCAACAGCCTGGCCGCCCTCGCAGCCGGTGCGACGCGGGTCCACGCCTGCGCTGCGGGGATCGGCGAACGGGTCGGCAACACCGCGATGGACACCGTGCTCGTGAATCTCGTGATGCTCGGCTGGCTCGATCAGGACCTCGGCCACCTGGCTGAGTACTGCCGCCTGGCCGTGGACGTGACGCGCTCCGAGATGCCGCGCAACTACCCAGTTGTGGGCGAGGACGCCTTCGCCACGAGCACGGGCGTGCACGCGGCGGCCGTCGCCAAGGCGTACCAGAAGGGCGACAACTGGCTGGCGGACAGGGTCTACAGCTCGGTGCCGGCCGCGCTCGTCGGGCGGCGCCAGGCGATCAAGGTCGGACCGATGAGCGGTCGCTCGAACGCCGAGTTCTGGCTGCGCGACCACGGCGTCGAGCCGACGCGCGAGCGCCTGGACGCGGTGATGGGGGCCGCCAAGGCAACCGACCACGTGCTCACGGACGAGGAGATCCTCACGACGATCGGTCGCCTGGAGACAAGCGCTTCGGTCTAGATCCGGGGACAGGGGAGGGAAGGGCGTGGCGGTGGAGATTTCGACCCAACAGCTCCTGCTTGGCAACGAGGCAGTCGCATTGGGCGCCCTCCATGCAGGGGTGCGGGTGGCCACGGGCTATCCCGGTACCCCCTCCACGGAGGTCATCGAGTACCTGAGCCAGGTCGCGCCGGAGGACGTTCAGGTGCACTGGGCGACCAACGAGAAGGTCGCGTGGGACGAGGGCATCGGCGCCGCGCTCGCGGGCGCCAGGACGCTCGTGACCATGAAGCACGTCGGACTCAACGTGGCGATGGACGCGTTCATGACGTCGCCGCTGCTCGGGGTGAACGGCGGGATCGTCCTGCTCTGCGCGGATGACCCTGGGATGCACAGCTCCCAGAACGAGCAGGACACCCGCTACCTCGGGAAGTTCGCGGGAGTGCCGATGTTCGAGCCGTCCGACAGCCAGGAGATCTACGACTTCGTCCGCGAGGCGTTCGAGGTCAGCGAGGCGTTCGATACGCCATGCCTCGTGCGCACGACGACGCGCGTCTCCCATTCGCGCTCGCGGGTGCAGGTGCAGGCGCCCGTTGCCCGCAAGGAACGCACCTTCGAGCGCAACCCGGCAAAGTACGTCATGCTGCCAGCCTACGCCCGCCTCGGCCGGGCGCGGCTGCTGGAGCGCCTGCCGGCCCTCGAGCAGTGGAGCGACAGCCACCCGTTCACGCGGGAAGAGATGCGTTCGACCTCCATCGGCGTCGTGACGTCGAGCATCGCCTACCAGCACGTGCGCGAGGTTCTGCCGGACGCGAGCGTGCTGAAGCTGGGGATCACGCATCCCCTCCCGGTGCAGCGGATCCGGGACTTCGCCCGAAAGGTCGACCGTCTCCTCGTCGTCGAGGAGACCGATCCGTACCTCGAGGAGGCCATCCTCGCCCTGGGCATCGCGGTCGAGGGCAAAAAACACTTCCCCCGCGCCGGGGAACTGACTCCGGAGTCGGTGCGCCAGGGGTTCGCCTCGGCGGGCGTGCTCGCTGCGAAGGAGGTTGCGGCGAAGGTCTCCCTGCCCGCTCCGGTCGTCCGGCCGCCGGTGCTCTGCCCGGGCTGTCCGCATGTGACACCCTTTCTCGTCTTGCGTGAGCTCGAGGCGTACGTCAGCGGCGACATCGGCTGCTACACGCTCGGCGCATCAGAACCGCTCCGGGCGATGGACACCTGCCTTTCGATGGGATCGAGCATCGGCATGGCCGTCGGTATGTGGAAGGCGGGCCTCAAGCAGCACCCGATCGTCGCGACCATCGGAGACTCGACCTTTGTGCACGCGGGCCTCTCCGCGCTCGTCGACGCCGTCTGGAACAACGCCGACATCACCGTGGTGATCCTCGACAACGGGACGACAGCCATGACCGGCGGCCAGCCGACGCCGGAGTACGGCACGAACGTCCGCGGCACGGAGACGCCGCGTATCGACATCGCCGCGGTATGCAAGGCGATCGGCGCGGACCCCGTGGTGGTGGTGGACCCGTACGACGTCGGCGCGACGCACCGCACGCTGCTCGCGGCCACCCGCAGCCACGGCGTGTCGGTCGTGATCACGAGCCGGCCGTGCGTGCAGGCGCCGAAGAAGCTGGTCGGACGGCGCTACAGCGTCGAGACCGAGACGTGCGTCGGCTGCCAGCTCTGCATGAACACGGGCTGCCCGGCGCTTGGCTGGGATCTCGAGGCGGCGCCGTTCGAGAACCGGCGCAGGGTGCGCATCGATCCAGACCAGTGCACGGGCTGCACCGTCTGCGCTCAGATCTGCCCGGAGTCGGCCATCGTTCCGTCTTTGCAGGGGTAGCTCACGTAGGGAGGAGGATGGCCATGGCTCCGCGAGTGCCGAAGCAAGGGAACGTCGTCGTCGCCGGCGTAGGCGGGCAGGGAGTAGTCCTGGCCGGCAACATCATCGCCGATATCTGTCTGAGCCATGGACTCGACGTCAAGAAGGCCGAGGTCCACGGGATGTCGCAGCGCGGCGGGTCCGTCTCCGCCCAGGTGCGCTTCGGCCCGGAGGTCCACAACGTCGTCGTCGAGCAAGGGAGTCTGCAGTACGTCCTCGGCTTCGAGTGGGCCGAGGCGCTGCGCTGGATGCCGTTCCTGGCGCCGGACGGGATCGTGTTCGCCAGCTCCGAGCGGATCGTGCCGCCCGCGGCGCAGCGCAACCGCGTCGGGGGAGACGTCAGCTATCCGCTGGAGTTCCTCGAACACCCCGGCCTGCGCGCGGTCGACGCGGAGTCGCTCGCCAAGGAGGCGGGCAACCCCAAGACGGCAGGCGTCGTCTTGCTCGGGGCGCTGTCGACGGAACTCGGCTTCCCGGTGGAGTCGTGGCGCGACGCGCTCGCCCGCTGGGTGCCCAAGAAGGCGCTCGATGCGAATCTGCGCGCCTTCGAGCTGGGACGCGCCTGGAAGCAGGCCGCACCGCCGAAGGACCTGAGGCCGCAGAGGACGCTGCCCGCGCAGTTCAGCCTCAAACTCGAGGAAGCCTGGTGCAAGGGTTGCGGCATCTGCGTGGATGTCTGCCCCGAGCGCATCTGGCACCTCGACGATCTCGAGGTCGCACGGGCCGCGACGCCGGAGCGCTGCACCGGCTGCCGGCTGTGCGAGAAGCTCTGCCCCGATTTCGCGATTGACGTCGTGCAGTTGCAGGAGATCGACCTCCTGACGCTGACAGGAGGTGGCGCGTGATGGCCAAGCGAGAGCTGATTTCGGGGAACGAGGCGTGCGCGCTGGGCGCGCTGGCCTCCGGCCTGCGCTTCTTCGGCGGCTACCCGATCTCGCCGTCTTCCGAGATCTCCGAGATCCTGTCTTCCCGGCTGCCGCGCGCTGGCGGAGTCTTCGTCCAGATGGAAGACGAGATGGCGTCGCTCGGATCGGTGATCGGGGCGTCGCTCGGCGGGCTGCGCGCGATGACCGCCACGTCCGGACCGGGGTTCACCCTGATGCAGGAGCACCTCGGCTATGCGAGCCTCGCGGAGATCCCCTGCCTCGTGGTCGACGTGATGCGGGTCGGGCCCAGTACCGGCGTGCCGACGGCTCCCTCGCAGGGCGACGTCATGCAGGCGCGCTGGGGATCGCATGGCGATCGCGGCACCGTCGCGCTCTCCCCGGCATCCGTCGAGGAGGTCTACAACCTGACGGTGCACGCCTTCAACATCGCTGACAGGCTGCGCACGCCCGTCGTGCTGATGTTCGACGAGGTGATCGGCCACATGCGCGAGGGCGTCGAACTCACCCCGCCCGCCCCGGAGGACCTCTGGGCTCGCCCCCGGCCGGCGGGCGCGCCGGGGCCCGATTTCCGCGCGTACGCGCCGAACGAGCAGGGCGTCGCACAGCTTCCCGCCTTCGGGGACGGCTACCGCTTCCACGTGACGGGGCTCTTCCACGACGAGCGCGGTTACCCCTCAACGAACCCGGACCTCGTCCGGCAGACGATCGAACGCCTCGAGCGCAAGCTCGACCCGATCCCCGCGTGGCTACCGCCAGAGAAATACCGCATGTCAGACGCAGACTTCGTCTACGTCGCCTACGGCGCGGTCTCGCGGGTGGCGCGCGAGGCCGTGGACCGCTTGCGCGAGCAGGGCGTCGCGGCAGGACTTTACCGCCCGCGCGTGCTCTGGCCGGTGGACGAGGCGGCGCTGCGCAAGGACCTCGCCAAGGCGCGGACGGTCGTCGTCGCTGAGATGAACCGCGGACAGTGGGTTCAGGTCGTCGCGCAGGCGCTCCCGCCGGCGACCCACGTTGTGAGCTACGGAAAGACCGGCGGAGAACCGGTGACCACCGACGAGCTGTACGGCATTGCCGCGGACCTCAACCTGAGGAGCGTGAAATCCTCATGACTACCGCGAAGGAGCTCCTGCGGCACGAGATGATGCCGCATATCCTCTGCCCGGGGTGTGGGCACGGCATCGTGATGAACGCGATGCTGCGGGTGCTCGCGAAGCGCCACGACAACCTCGACCAGGTCGCACTCGTCGCCGGGATCGGCTGCTCGAGCCGCATCGTTGGGTACGTGGACGCGAACACCCTGCATACGACGCACGGGCGCGCCCTGACGTTCGCCACCGGCCTCAAGCTCGCGCGCCCCGAACTCGAGGTGATCGTGGTCACGGGCGACGGGGACGGCCTGGGCATCGGCGGCAACCATCTGATCCACGCCGCGCGCCGCAACGTCGACCTCACCTGCCTCCTGTTCAACAACGAGACCTACGGCATGACCGGCGGCCAGCTCGCCCCGACGACCGTGAAGCAGGCGTTCACCACGACGAGCCCGAGAGGGAACACGGAGCCGAACTTCGACGCTGCCGCGCTGGCGAAGGCGGCGGGCGCGTCGTTCGTCGCCCGCGGCCAGGCCTACCGGCCGGATGTGCTCGAGGAAGTGATGGAGAGGGCGCTCGACCACAGGGGCTTCTCCTTCGTCGAGGTGATGACCGATTGTACCGAGTATTTCGGCCGCAAGAACGCGCTCGGACAAGGCTCTGACCTCCTGTTCACCCAGTCGCGCTCCGACCAGGACGTCTCCCGGGACCTCGCCGACTGGCCGACGCTGCGCACCCCGCAGGGCTGGCAGGTCCGCGAGACGCAGCCCCTGGGCGTGCTGCACGAGAATGAGCGCCCCACGTTCGAGGAGTCGCTGGGCCTGCCCGGCTACTCCAAGAGGGAGGTCTAGCCATGTGGCGCAAGGAGATCCGCCTCGCAGGCTCGGGTGGCCAGGGTCTGGGGCTCGCGGCGATGGTGCTTGCCGACGCCGCGCTCCGCGCCGGGCTCCATGCCACCATCATGCAGTCCTATGGCCCGGAGGCGCGGGGCGGCGCGAGTCGCGCGGACGTCACGCTCTCCGACCAGCCGATCGCCAACCCCTGGTTTCCCGCACCGCAGATCCTGCTGGCCCTGAGCCAGAAGGCGTGGGACCGGTTCAGCCCAAAGCTCGGCGCGGACGCGGTCGCGGTCGTCGACCTGGACCGCGTGCAGGGCGCGCAGGGCGCAAACGTCTGGGCGCTGCCCTTCGAGCGCACGGCGCGCGCCGAGCTCCGGGAGAAGGTCGCGGCCAACATGCTGGCGCTCGGGGCGCTCGGGGTCGTGCTCGAGCACATCCCGCAGGAGATCCTCGCCGAGACGGCGCAGAGCCGCGCCCCCAAGGGCTTCGGCCAGGTCAACCGGACGGCCGTGGCCCGCGGCTGGCGCCTGATGGGCGAAGCGCTGGGAGGGATCGCGCATGCCGACTCCGTCGGTCCTTGACGGGCTCACCGTCCTCGACCTCTCGCAGGGCGCCGCGGGGCCGACCGCGGCGATGGTGCTGGGCGACTACGGCGCCGAGGTGATCAAGGTCGATCCGCCCGAGGGAGAGTGGGGCCGCAGGCTCGGCCCGCCCTTCCTCGGGGAGGATGCGGCCGCCTACCTCGGCATGAACCGGAACAAGCGCTCGATCGCCGTCAACCTGAAGTCGCCGGAGGGGCCCGGCATCGTGCGGATGCTCGCCGCCCGCGCAGACGTCGTGCTGGAGAGCTTTCGGCCAGGCGTGATGGACCGGCTGGGCATCGGCTACGAGGCGCTCCGCCAGGAGCGGGCGGGGCTTGTCTACTGCGCCATCACGGCGTTCGGCCAGGATGGCCCGTGGCGCGACAAGCCGGGTGTGGACGGCATCGTGCAGGCGATGAGCGGACTGATGAGCGTGACGGGCGAGCCGCAGGGCCAGCCGGTGAAGGTAGGCGTGCCGGCTGCGGACATGGTCGCCGCGATGACGGCGGTGCAGGGCATACTGCTCGCGCTCCTGCACCGGGCCGCCACCGGACGCGGCCAGCGGGTGGACGTCTCGCTGCTGCAGAGCCTGCTCTTCTTCCAGACCGTGCCCTGGTCGATGTACCTCGCGAGCGGCAAGTCCCCCGGCCGAATGGGGAGCGCAGCCCCCTACTCGGCGCCGAACGAGGTCTACCCGACGCAGGACGGCTTCGTGATGGTCGCGGCCTACTGGCCCGACCGCTGGGCGCGCCTCACGCGCCTGCTTGAGGTGCCGGAGCTCGCGACGGACCCGCGCTTTCGGGACGTCGCCGGCCGGGTGCAGAACCGCCCGGCGCTCTTCGCGGAGCTCAGCGAGCGCTTTCGCACCCGGACGACGGCTGCCTGGGTCGAGATCCTCGAGCGCGAGGACATCCTTTGCGCGCAGGTGATGGACTACCAGAGCCTCGCGGGGATGGAGAACGTCATGAACCCAGGGCGCTTCCCGCAGCTCACGCACCCCGTGCTCGGCGCCGTGCCGGGGGTGGCCGTGCCCGCGCTGCTCGGCGAGGCGCCGGCGCGGCCCTCGCGGCCCGCGCCGCTCGTCGGCGAGCACAGCGCGGAGCTTCTCCGGGAGCTCGGCTTCGCCCAGGCGGAGATCGAGCGGCTGTTCACGACCGGGGCGGTGAAGGGGTCGGCCGGCCGGGGGACGCAGACGCAGAGCGTCTCCTGACCACGCGGGTAGACCAGTTGCCAAAGGAGATGAGAGCGATGGACGAACTCCTGCAGCTCGAGCGGCGCGACAAGGCGGCGCGCATCCGCTTCAACCGCGAGTCGGCCCTCAACGCGCTGACCCCGGAGATGCTCATGGATCTGCGCCGCATGCTCGGGGAACTCGACCTCGACGGCGACGTGCGTGCCGTGGTGCTTGCCGGGCAGCCGAAGGCGTTCTCGGTCGGGGCGGACCTCAAGGGCCGCGTCGCCGAGTACGAGGCGGGGGCCCTGCGCGATCCCCTGGGCGCGATCATCCGGGAACTGTTCTCGTACATCGAGAGCATGTCGAAGCCGGTGATCGCCGCGATCTCGGGCTACGCGCTGGGCGGAGGGCTCGAACTCGCACTCGCCTGCGACCTGCGCGTCGCCGACCGCACGGCGAAGTTCGGCTTCCCCGAGGCGAACGTCGGCAGCCTGCCGGGCGCCGGCGGCACGCAGCGCCTGCCGCGCCTCGTCGGCCCGGGCAGGGCGATGAGCCTGATGTTTACGGGAGAGCGCATCTCGGCCGAGCAGGCCTATGCGTGGGGACTGATCGAGAAGCTCGTGGAGCCGGGAGAGCTCGACGAGGCGAGCATGGCCTGGGCGGCGCAGATGGCGCAGAAGGCGCCGCTCTCGATCGCGGCGATCAAGGGCTGCATCTACGTCGCGGAGAGCACCGACCTCGCGTCGGGGCTCGCCTACGAGGCGCAGAGCCACGCGATCTTGCGCAAGACGCGGGACCGCGAGGAAGGCATGCGCGCCTTCGTCGAGAAGCGCGCGCCGCAATTCACCGGACAGTGAGAGGAAAGGGGCGGACGGCATGAAGGGGATGAAGGACCGCGTCGCGATGGTGACCGGCAGCGGTCAGGGCATCGGGGCGGCGATCGCGCGCAGGCTCTGCGAGGGCGGAGCCAAGGTGGTGCTGAACGACGTCGACCAGGCGCGCGCAAGCTCGGTCGAGGGCGAGCTGCGCGCGGCAGGGTACGAGGTGAGTTCCTTCGTCGGCGACATCTCTCAGACGGAGGTTGCCGACGCGGCGATCGCCTACGCGGTAGAGGCGTTCGGTACCTTCGACATCCTCGTGAACAACGCGGGGATCGCCAAGGACGCCTACCTGACGAAGATGACCGACGAGATGTTCGACGACGTGATCCGCGTGAACCTCAAGTCGCAGTTCCTGCTGGCCCGCGCCGCGACTCGCGTGATGATGGAAAAGCGCTACGGCCGCATCATCAACGTCGCGTCGCGGGCGTGGCTGGGCGGAGCGGGCCAGGTCAACTACAGCGCCTCCAAGGGCGGCGTCGTCAGCCTGACGCGCACGCTCGCGCTGGAGAGCGGCCGCTACCAGATCACCGCGAACGCGGTGGCCCCCGGACTGATCGACACCCCGCTCTTCCGCGCCCTGCGGCCAGAGCACCAGGAGCGCATGGAGAAGACGGTGCCGGTGCAGCGCGTCGGCAAGCCCGAGGAAGTGGCCGACGCGGTTGCCTTCTTCGCCGACGACGACTCCGGCTACATCAACGGGCAGGTCCTCTACGTCTGCGGCGGGCGCAGCGTAGGCGCCTACTAGCGCCGCACGAGCGGCGCAGGGAAAGGAAGGGGAACAGGTGTCAGAGACCAAGAGCGAGCCCCAGCTGCACGGTCCGGATGTCTACGCGTACGAGGAGGGCCGGCTCTACCTCGTCGGCAGCCGTTGCCCGGAGTGCGGCGCGGCCTTCTATCCGCCGCAGGCTGTCTGCGCGCGCTGCGGCCACCGCGGCGGCGACCGTCTGCTGCTCGGCCCCGAAGGCACGATCTACACATGGAGCCGCGTCCACCGCTCGACGCCCGAGTTCCAGACGCCGTATGTGCTCGTCTACGTCGACTTCCCGCAGGACGTGCGCGTGCTGATGCCGCTGGCGGATGGCGTGGAACCCGAGATCGGCGCGACGGTCGAGCTAGAGATGCAGGACGGTCCGCGGCTCGAGGACGGCAAGGCCGTTCCCCTCGTGCACGCGTCGCCACTCGATTAGGTAGGGAGGAAGCGCGATGGAAGGCGTCTACGTAGCCGGCGTGGGCATGACTGCGTTCGGCAAGCACCCGGACCGCACCGCGGCGGACCTCGCCGCCGAGGCGATCCTCGGGGCCCTGGACGATGCCGGGGTCGGGGTGATGGAGATCGAGGCGGCATGGGTGGGACACGTCTACCAGGGGATGGCCATGGGACAGCGCGCGCTCGGCGCGGCGGGACTCTCAGGACTGCCGATCACCAATGTGGAGAATGCCTGCTCGAGCGGCTCGACCGCGATTTTCGAGGCGGCCACGGCGCTGCGTGCCGGGGCATATGACCTCGTGCTCGCGGTCGGCGTCGAGCACCTTTCATCGAAGTTCCGCGGCGCGCTGCAGCCAGATGAGAGCGACATCGAGGCGCAGATCGGGCTCACCATGCCGTCCGTCTACGCCATGCGCGCCAGACGGCACTTCGAGCAGTACGGCACGACGCCCCGCCAGCTCGCCGCGATCGCCGCGAAGAACAAGTTCAACGCGTCACTGAACCCGCTCGCCCAGTTCAAGAAGCCGGTCAGCATCGACGAGGTGCTTGCGGGGCCACTCATCGCGGAACCCCTGCACCGCGACGAGTGCGCGCCGGTATCGGACGGGGCGGCCGCCGTC
>JAKAPV010000058.1:10797-13020 GCA_021806845.1 Bacillota bacterium
CGAGCGAAGGCGCAGGCAGCTCGGAGGCTCGCGCGCCGTGCGGCTCGTGGCTTCAGCGCTGCGCAGCGGGCGCATGGAGGTCGGCCTGCCGGACATGACGCAGGAGGACCTGACCTGGCGAACGGCACTCGCGGCCTACGAACAGGCGGGGCTGGGACCGGAGGACGTCCAGATGGCCGAAGTGCACGACTGCTTCTCGATCGCCGAGACGACCCGCATCGAAGGGCTGCACCTCTTCCCCTTCGGCGAGTACCCGCGGGCCGTCGAGCGCGGCGAGGCAAGCCTGAACGGCCGTCTGCCGGTGAATACGAGCGGCGGGCTGCTCGGCAAGGGACACCCCCTGGGGGCGACGGGCGTGGCGCAGGTGATCGAGATCGTCAAGCAGCTGCGCGGCGAGGCGGGTGACCGCCAGGTTGCAAACCTCAAGGTCGGGCTCGCGCATTGCCGCGGCGGCAAGGCCCGCGGCGTCGAGGGGACGGCCTGCACCGTCAATATCCTCACGCTCTAGGAAGGAGGGATCCAGCGTGGCTCAGTACGGTGCGGAGATGATCGCGGTTCCCTCGACCATCGTGCGCGGCGGCACGAGCAAGGCCGTGTTCCTGCCCGCGTCGGCCGTTCCGTCCGAGCCCAGGGAGCTCGAGCGGTTCCTGCTCGCGCTGATGGGCAGCCCCGATCCGCGGCAGATCGACGGACTGGGCGGCGCGGACCTCCTCACGAGCAAGGTGGCGATTGTCGGACCGCCGAGCGTCGAGGGCGCGGACGTCGACTACACCTTCGCCCAGGTCGGGACCTCGGCCGCGAGGGTGCACTTCGACATGCTCTGCGGAAACATCTCCGCCGCGGTAGGCCTCTACGCGATCGAGAAGGGGCTCGTCCAGCCGGTCGAGCCCGTTACCACCGTGCGCATCTACAACCACAACACCCGGACCATCCTCCTCTCGGACGTGCCGGTCAAGGGCGGGCACGGCGCGGTGGAGGGTGACCTCGCCATCGACGGCGTGCCAGGAACCGGCGCCCCGGTGCGGATGGACTACCGGCTGACGGCGGGAAGCACCACAGGGCGTCTCTTGCCGACCGGAGCGGCGCAGGAACGCATCGAGGCGGAGGGACTCGGCACCGTCACGGTGTCGATTGTCGACATCGCCAACCTCTGTTTCATGGTGCGGGCGGAGGAGCTGGGGCTTGACCCCGCGCGCCTGCCCTCGGCTCCAGACCAGGCCCTGCTCGACCGGACGGACCTGCTGCAGCGGGCGGTCGCGCGCAAGGTCGGCGTCCCGGAGGGGCGGCTCACGCCGATCCCGATCCTGGTTGCGCCGCCCCACGACTACCCGCTCGTGGTGGGGGAGGGCCGCATGGCGGCCGAGGGCTTCGACATCGCCGCGCAGGTGCTGGGCGGGCAGCCGCTCACCTTGCACAAGGCCTTCCCGGGGGCGGCGAGCGTGACGCTCGCCGTGGGCGCGCGGATCCCCGGGACGGTGGCGTACGAGGTGGCCCGGCCGGCTGCGGGCCCCACTCTGCGCATCGGCCACCCGAGCGGCGGCATGGAGGTGGAGGCGGAGGTCCTGGCGGACGGGGAGGGCCTCACAGTCTTGCGCGCGGGCTACCTGCGCACCGCGCGGCTGCTGCTCGACGGAACGGCCTATCTCCGCGCCGCACGTCTGTTTGCCGCGACGCCAAGCGGGCTCTTCTGACGCGAAAGGAGTGATCGATCATGGCTGACATGTCCCCGGGCACCAAGGGCGCGCCGCGCGCGCAGGCCTACCCGACCTACCGGTGGGCCATCATCGCGGTCGTCTTCCTCTTCGGCCTCTTCGAAAACATGTCGCTGCTCGCCACGAGCATCGTCAACCCGGTGCTGCTGAAGGTCTTCCACTTCACCTCGGCGCAGGTCGGCGCGCTTTCCTCGGTCAGCAGCTGGATCGCGATCGCCATGGCGATGGTCGGCGGGTACCTGGCGGACCGCTTCGGGCCGAAGCTCGTCGGCGCGTTCATGCTCGCCCTGGCATCGGTCGGCAACTTCCTCTGGGGCGCGTCGGGCTCGATCGGGTCGATGGTCTTCGCCCGCGTCATCTACGGAGTGGGCGGCAATGGAGGGGCCACCCCCGTGGGCAACCGCGTGTTCGGACTCTGGACGCCGCCACCCGAGCGCGGCCGGGCCGCGGCGATCTTCAACTGCAGCTTTCCGCTCGGCGTGCTTGTGCTGATCGGCGTCGGCCTGCCGAT
>JAKAPV010000342.1 GCA_021806845.1 Bacillota bacterium
CTTCGAGCTACAGCTCATCCACCGCGGCCAGCACGGGCTGCCGGCGGATGGCGCCCGGCTCCTGGAACACCTGGATCACGCCCTCGGCCTCGAGCTGCGCAAGGCCCTTGTGGAACTGCTTGTACTTCGAGATGTCGACCAGGCTCAGGCGTGCGAAATACTCCGGCTGAAAGCGCGGTATCGGATCGAACTCCAGGGTGCCGTCATCCGCGAGGCAGTCGCCGATGGCGAAGACCCCGCGGCTCGAAAGACCGACGATGTCCCCCGCGTAGGCCTCGTCCAGCACCTCGCGCTCGCCGCCGAACAGGCGGTGCGGCCGGCTGAGGTGGATCTCCTTGCCGGTGGCCGGGTGGATGACCGCCATGTCGCGCTCGAAGCGTCCGGAACAGACCCGGACGAACGCCACCTGGTCGCGGTGCCGCGGATCCATGTTCGCCTGGATCTTGAAGACGAAGCCGCTGAAGCGGCTCGATGCCGGATCGAGGGCGCCCTCCGAGCTCACCCGCGGTCCGGGCGGCGGCGCGAGTTCGAGGATCGCGGCGAGAAACTCCTCGACGCCGAAGTTGTTCACGGCGCTGCCGAAGTAGACGGGGGTCAATTCCCCCGCGAGAAAGCGTTCGCGGTCAAACGGCGTGCCTGCCGCGGCCAGCAGTTCCGCCGTCTCCATGAAGCGCTCGTGCGCGTCTTTGCCCACCAGCGCCGCGAGCAGCTCGTCGCGCGCGTCCGCGACCTGCACCGGCGCGCGGCGCTGGCCGTGTTCGGTGCGTTCGAAGAGGAGCACCTCTTGTCGGCCAAAGTCGTAGAGCCCCCGAAAGCCGGAGGCTTCGCCGATCGGCCAGTTCATCGCCGCCGTGGAAATGTGAAGGACGTTCTCGATCTCGTCCAGCAATGCGAGGGGATCTCGGGCTGGTGCGTCCATCTTATTGATGAACGTCAGAATCGGAATGTGCCGCATGCGGCAGACGTCAAAGAGCTTAAGCGTCTGCGGCTCGATGCCCTTGGCCCCGTCCAGCACCATGACGGCGCTGTCGACGGCCATCAGCGTGCGGTAGGTGTCCTCGCTGAAATCCTGGTGGCCCGGCGTATCGAGCAGGTTGACGCGATAGCCGCGCACGTCGAACTGCAGCGCCGCGGTCGTGATCGAGATGCCGCGCTCGCGCTCGAGCGCCATCCAGTCGGACGTCACCTGGCGCTGGCTCTTGCGCGCACGCACGGCCCCGGCCAGGTTGATGGCGCCTCCGTAGAGCAGCAGCTTCTCCGTCAAGGTCGTCTTGCCGGCGTCCGGGTGGGAAATGATCGCGAAGGTGCGGCGGCGCGCCACTTCCCGGCTGAGATCCTCAAGTGTGCCCTGGGACATGCGGACATACCTCCATGCGTTTTGCAGCGGGTTTCACAGGATGCAACCGGCTGCGCTACACGGGGGCAGGGAGAGCGAAATCTTGCGCATGCGGCCTTTTGGGCGCTGTACGCAGGAACATCCCGCACGGCCGCTCGGCACGCGCGCGCCCGGCGAAGTGCGGCGATGGAAGTCCGCCCGATCGAGCCAAGTCCGCAGCCGGCACGCCCGCACCTCCCGTTCGATCGCCATGCCGTTCAAAGTGCGCCCGGCCAGGCGGCGTCGCCGGCCGGGTGCAAGACTGCCGCACTAACATACCACACGCGGGGCCGGCGAGCACTTGCGCCGGCGGACGACTCGCACCGCACACCGCGGACCGCCTCTGTGTGACGAAGCACACAGAAGCTGAGCGTACAGGTGCGAAAATGCTATCGGCGGCTGCCCTTGGACGACAACGCGGGCTTGAGGGAGGCGGTGCGCATTGCTCGAGATCACGGAAGACGATGTGCGCGAGGCACTGCACGACGTCATCGACCCGGAACTCGGAATCAACGTCGTGGACCTCGGACTCGTGTACCAGATCTCAGTCGAAGACGGCAGGCGGATTCACGTTTTGATGACGATGACGACGCCCGGGTGCCCCGCGACGAACTACATCCAGGGCGGCGCCGAAAGGCGCCTCATGCTGATCCCCGGGGCGGAGGACGTCGAGGTGCGGCTTGCCTGGGCGCCGCCCTGGTCGCCGGACATGATGAGCGCCGAAGCTCGCCACCAGCTCGGGATGGACTAGACGATGCAGGGAAGGTGATCAGATGGACGCGAACGACCGCGCGGTGCAGGCGATCCGCGCACACCACGCCGCTCTGCTCGAGGGCCTGCGCCAGCGCAGCGATGCGCTCTTTGCAGTATCCGCAGGCGGGACCTTGGCGGCGCGTTCCGACCTGCTCGCGTACCTCAGCGACGAGATCCTGCCGCACGCCGAAGCGGAGGAGACGACGATCTACCGGCGCGGCCATGACCTTGACGACCTGCGGCTCCTGCTAGACGCCATGCTCGCAGAGCACGCGCGCCTGCGCGCGCTCGCGGGCGAGCTCGCAAACGAGCAGCGGGACGCGCGAGCGGCGGCGGTCGCCTGCGCAATCACGGAGCTCTTCGCGCTGCACGCGGACAAGGAGAACGATCTCCTGCTGCCCCGGCTCGCCCGTGAGCCCGGCATCCGCGTGCACGACCTCCTCGGGGAGATGCACGAGCTCCTGGAGGGCTGAGGGCCAAGATCGAGTAGGAGGGAGCGGCAAGCCCCCGTCCTCTCACACCACCGGACGTGCGGGTCCGCATCCGGCGGTTCGCCAGGATTCGCGAGTTTTCCGGTACAGTTC
>JAKAPV010000343.1 GCA_021806845.1 Bacillota bacterium
CGCGTGAATTTCTGGCGGCTTCCCACCCACCTCTACGATCTACCCTTTACCCACATTTCCGCTGTCAGGGGTTAACAAGTTAAGCAGCGCCTAGGAGCAAGGAATTGACAGGCTGCCTGTCGAAGCTGGGATCAGGGAGGGGTCGGCCATTCCTGATCTGACGTGGGCGGTGCACGAGTGCGGCAGGGCGAAGTTTGGCGACGAGCGGGTGACGCAGCGGTTCATCAAGGTAGTGTCGGCGCTGGCGGAACATCCGGGTACGTCGTTGGTGCAGGCAGCGGAGTCGTGGGGCGAGGCGAAGGGGATCTACCGGTTCTTCAATAATGCCCGGGTGTTTTCGGATCGCATCCTGCTCTCGCACCGCAAGGCGACGGTCGAGCGGATCCGAGGGCAGCAGATCGTGCTCGTGGCGCAGGACACGACGACGCTGAGCTTCAACACGTTGCGCGCGACGCGGGGTCTGGGGCCTGTCGGGCCAGCGGACAGCCGTGGCTTCTTTCTGCACTCTGGCCTTGCGATGGATGTCGGCGGAGTGCCCTTGGGTCTCCTGACAGCCCGGTTCTGGGCCAGGGACGGCGAGGAGCCGGTCGAGAAGGAGAGCCGACGCTGGCTGGAGACGGTGCGCGAGGTGCGAGGCATCGTGCCGGAGGACACGCGGGTTGTGGTCATCGGCGATCGCGAGAGCGACATCTTTGCCGTGTTCACCGAGGCGAAGCGGGTGGGTGCCGACGTGCTGGTGCGCGCGACGCACAACCGCAAGCTCGAAGGGGAGTGGCCGGATCTCGCGGCAGCCATGCAGCAGGCACGGCTGCTCGGCACTATGGAGGTCACTGTGCCGCGCGGACATGAGCACCCCGAACGCCAGGCGACACTCGCCTTGCACGCTCAGGAGGTGCAGCTGCGGCCACCGCAGGACCAGCGCGGAACCGAGCCCGTGACCATGACCGTCGTCTCCGCATCCGAGCTCGACCCCCCTGCCGGAGAGAAGGCCGTAGGCTGGGTCCTGCTCACCACGCTGCAGGCCGCCACCGCAGAGCAGGCGGCCATCGTCGTGCGGTGGTATTCCTGCCGCTGGCGTATCGAACGCTTCCACTACACGTTAAAAAGCGGCTGCCAGATCGAGAAGCTGCAACTCGAGACCCAGCGCCGCCTCGAGAACGCCATCGCAACCTACTGCATCGTGGCCTGGCGCGTCCTGCACTTCGCCTACGTCGCCCGCGACAACCCCGACGCTCCCTGCACGCTCGTCTTCACCGAAGCAGAGTGGAAGGGCCTCTACCTTGCGATCTACCGCAAGGCCTTCGCCGCAGGAATGGACATGCCCCAAGAGCCGCCCAAACTCTCCACCGCGGTCATCTGGCTCGGCCGCCTCGGTGGCTTCCTAGCCCGCAAGGATGATGGCATGCCCGGCGTAAAGGTCCTCTGGCGTGGCTTTCAGCGGCTTGAGATCTTTACTGCGGCCTGGATCGCTGCTCATCCTAGGCCGAAAGTGGGTAAAGGGTAGACGCTACACTTGCCCGTATTGGTGTGTCAGACGTACCTGCGCGGTTGGCAAAAAGCCTATTTGCGTTCCATCCGTAGCCTTTGGCGCGCAGCGTCAAGTTCTACGGCGGCCATGACAATGCCGAGGTGTGAGAACGCCTGGGGGAAGTTGCCGCGCGGGTTGCCGGATTCCATATCGCAATGCTCGGCCAGGAGGCCGAGGTCTGTGGCGCTGCCGATCAGGCCGCGCAACAGCTCCTCCGCGCGATCAAGCTCTCCGCGCAGGATGTGGACCCTTGCTAGGTGCGAGGTCGAGAGCACGAAGGGAAAGGCGGCCGCGCCGAGCATGTCGGAGGCGTAGCGGTAGACCCAGTGGCCGTGTACGAGTTCGCGCTCGATCGCGGCGAGCGTCGACTCGAAGCGCTCCTCCCGGGCGTCGCAGTAGCCGTAGAGCGGCAGCATGAGAAGGGCCGCATCGAGTTTGCCGCCGTCCCCGAACGCCTGCGTATAGTGGCCGGACCTGTGGTCGAAACCCCTCTCCTCGATTGCCCGGCGCACCTGCTCCGCCGTCGCCTGCCACTTGCGGGCGAGGGCGAGCGCGTCTTCGGAAGCCATGGTGGCCAGTTCGGCCCCGTAGTGCAGCGCCACCCAGCACATCAGCTTCGAATGGGTGTACTGGGCGTCCTGGCCCCTGAACTCCCAAAGGCTCGCATCGGCTACTTGCCAGTTCTCCGCAACCCAGTCGACGATCGCCCTGATCAGTTGCCACCAGGCCGAAAGGCTCTCCTTGTCACCGGACTCTTTGATGTAGCGGTAGACGACCCAGAGGAAATCGCCCTCGATGTCCAACTGCAGCTGTCCTGTCGCGGCGTTGCCCTCGCGGCAGGGCCGCGAGTCGAGAAAGCCCCGCAGCCAGTCGAGATCGCGCTCGCCGCGGATCAGGGTGCCGTCGACATGGAAGAAAGGCGCCTGGAACGGCTTGCCCTGCAGGTCGACGCACTCCAGCATGAAGGCGATGAAGCGCCGCGTCGCCGCGCGGTCGCCTGCCGACAGCAGAGCCTCGGCGCTATAGGCGCCGTCCCTGATCCAGGCGAAGCGGTAGTCCCACTGCCGGCTACCTCCGGGCAGTTCAGGCAGGGATGTTGTCGGAGCGGCGATGAGCGCGCCGGTGGTGCGATAGGTAAGGCCCCGCAGCACCAGCAGCGAACGCTCGACAGCCTTGCGGA
>JAKAPV010000059.1 GCA_021806845.1 Bacillota bacterium
GCTGGATCGTCCCGTCGTGCAGGTCCATGCCGATGCGCTGGCGCTCCTCGACGACGGCGAGGCGCTGCACCTGGGAGTAGAGGCGAGCGTTCGCGATCGCGACCGCGGCGTGCGCGGCGAACAGCACCGCCATCTCGCGGTCGGACTCGGTGAAGGCGTCGCCCGACTCCTTTTCTGTAAGGTAGAGGTGGCCGATCGCCTGGCTCTGGTAGGTGACCGGCACACCGAGGAAGCTTCCCTCGGGCCGGCCGAAGGGCGGTGCCGCGGGGACGTTGTCGCGCTCGCTCCAGCTGTAGATGAAGCGCTGGGTCTCCCCGTCCTCGCCGAACACGCCAAGGGCGGCGTAGCGGGCGCCGATGATGCTGCGCGAGAGGTCCACGACGCGCTGCAGCAGTCGGTCGAGGGCGAGATCGGACGCGAGGGCGACACCGGCTGTCTGGACCGCGGCCAGCCTGTCCCGCCCGGCGGACGCTGCCGCGTAGAGTTGCGTGAGGTCGTTCTGCAGCCGTTCAAACACATTGACGACGATCAGGGAGAAGATGATCGCAAGCGTCACCAGGATGCCGGTCTCGACAACCCAGCGGTACGGAGCGGCCACGTACGAGTCGATCATGAAATGTCGGAAGAGGCCGAGGAGGATCAGTCCGGCAACCGGGACGGCCGTCGCCAGCCAGCGCACGCGACGCAGGTCAGGCACCTCCTTGCAAGAAGCATAGCGCAACGCCGGTTCCCTCGCATCGAATCGTGTCACATCGCGTAAACACGGTCGGAAACTTCCCGTTTTTCCAACGGGGAGGAGTGCGCGTCCTTGCAGCGAATACCCGTGAATGCCCAAGATCTTGTCCCTGTGTTCACGGAGACCACAACATCTAGTGGTTGCGGAAGGTGGGGGCAGCATCGCGAGAGGCGCTGCGGGAGGGCAGCGCGCGGGGCTACGAAGGAGGCGCTGCGTTGCAAACCGAGAGCGGCGTGCGGAAGACAGGGCTGACGATCCGCCGCGTCTTCACGCGCGAAGGAGAGGACCCGTACGCGTCCGTCGTATGGGCGAGGCGCACATCTAGGATCACCGATCCGAACGGCAAGGTGATCTTCGAGCTGCAGGATGCCGAGATCCCGGCGGACTGGTCTCAGGTTGCGGCCGACATCGTGGTCTCGAAGTATTTCCGCAGGGCTGGCGTGCCACAGCCGGGCGAAGAGATGCTCGACGAGAGCGGCCGGCCTGTGCTGGGCGGGGAGACGAGCGTGCGCCAGGTGGTGCATCGCCTCGCCGGCGCGTGGCGGCAGTGGGGCGAGCAGTACGGCTACTTCCGCTCCGCGGGGGACGCCCAGGCATTCTATGATGAACTCGTGTACATGCTGCTGCATCAGATGGCGGCGCCGAACTCTCCACAGTGGTTTAATACCGGTTTGCAATGGGCCTATGACATCACCGGGCCGGCGCAGGGACACTTCTACGTGGACCCGGACGACGGTGTGCTGAAGGAGTCCTCCGACGCCTACTCCCGCCCGCAGACCTCCGCCTGCTTCATCCAGTCCGTGCAGGACGACCTAGTCGGAAAAGGCGGGATCATGGAACTCTGGATGCGGGAGAGCCGCATCTTCAAGTACGGCTCCGGCACCGGCACGAACTTCTCGCACATCCGCGGGGAAGGGGAGAAGCTCTCGGGCGGCGGCACGTCGTCCGGCCTCATGTCGTTCCTGCGCATCGGCGACCGCGCCGCGGGAGCGATCAAGTCGGGCGGCACGACGCGACGCGCCGCCAAGATGGTGGTGGTCAACGTCGACCACCCGGACATCGAGCAGTTCATCGACTGGAAGGTGGAGGAGGAGCGCAAGGTCGCGGCGCTGATCGCCGCCGGCTACTCGAGCGACTTCAACGGCGAGGCCTACGCCACGGTTTCCGGACAGAACTCCAACAACTCCGTCCGCGTCACGAACGAATTTCTGCACGCGGTCTCCGAGGACCGGGACTGGCACCTCACCTGGCGCACCGACGGCTCCGTGAAGAAGACCTTGAAGGCGCGCGGCCTCTGGGAGAAGATCGCGCAGGCCGCGTGGGCCTGCGCGGACCCCGGCATCCAGTTCGACACCACCACGAACGAGTGGCACACGTCTCCGCAGTCCGGGCGCATCAACGCCTCGAACCCCTGCGTCACCGGCGACGCGATGGTCGCGACGGCCTTCGGCTGGCGTCGCATCGACGACCTCGTGGGCGAGCACCCGCTGCTGAGGGTCGGCGGCGGTGAGGCGGTGGCGAAGGCCGTGTTCCCGACCGGGGTAAAGGAAGTCTTCCGCCTCACGACCAAGTCCGGCTACAGCCTGACGGTAACGGCCGACCACCCGGTGTTTACGGTGGACCGAGGCGACGTGCCTGCGGCGCAGCTGCGGCCGGGCGACCGCCTCGTACTGCAGGGTGCAGGCTTTGGCCGCGAGCGCGTCGACCAGGAGATCGGCGAGCTGATCGGTCTCTCGCTCGGGGACGGCTGCATCACGGACGCGGGCGGCGAGCGCCGCATCTACGTGAGCGTTCCCCAGCATGAGACGCAGCTCCTTGAGCCGTACCTCGCCTACCTGCACGCGAGAAAGCCGGAGCGCCCGATGCGCGGCGTTGCCGCGACGGCGACGGCGAGCCGCCTCGGGACGGGCATGCCGGAGATCCTGGAAGAGGCGGAGCGGTTCGCGGTGCTGGACCGCGGCGTGGCGGCGAAGGCACTCACAGACGCCGTCTTCAGCCTCGACGAGGCGTCCGTGCGCTCGATCCTGCGGGGTCTGTTCACCGCCAGCGGGACCGTGTCCGAGCGGTCCGGGCGCCAGCACCAGATCGCGCTCGCGTCGGAATCACTGGCGCTCCTGGAGCGCGTGCAGCTGCTGCTGCTCAGCTTCGGCGTCAAGTCGCGGGTCGCGGCGGGGAGAGCGCGGCACACCCTGCGCATCGCACGCACCTCCCGCATCGCATTCGAGCAGAGGATCGGCTTCCTCGCCGGCTGCGCGAAGGCGGAGGAGTTGCGCGCGCTCAACACGGGCGTCGCGACGGCAGTGGAGACCACGACCCCGCTCTTCGGCGGCGCGCTGACGGACGAGTTCTTCTCGCTCGCGAGAGCAGGCGAGGAGCCTGTCTACGACCTGACGGAGCCCCTTACCGAGCACTTCGTCGCGTCGGGCATCCTCGTGCACAACTGCTCTGAGTATCTCTTCCTCGACAATTCCGCCTGCAACCTCGCCTCCTTGAACCTCATGAAGTTCTTCGACGTCGAGGCATCGCAGCTCCGGATCCCGGAGTACCGCCATGCCGTGCGGCTTTGGACGATCGTCCTCGAGATCTCCGTACTGATGAGCCAGTTCCCGAGCGCCGAGATCGCGCAGATCAGCTACGACTTCCGCACGCTCGGGCTCGGCTACGCCAATCTCGGCGCGCTGCTCATGGTGTCGGGCCTGCCGTACGACTCGGAGACCGGCCGCGCCGTGGCGGCGGGCGTCACCGCGGTGATGACGGGTGAGGCCTACGCCACGTCGGCGGAGATGGCGCGCGAGCTCGGGGCCTTCCCCGGCTTTCCGGAGAACCGCGACGACATGCTGCGGGTGATGCGTAACCACCGCCGCGCTGCCAACGACGCGCAGGCTTCCGAGTACGAGGGCCTCGAGATCGTACCGCAGGGCATCGACAGCGTGCTGTGCCCGCCCTACCTGCTCGACGCGGCGCGCGACGCCTGGGACCGGGCGCTCGCGCTCGGCGAGGAGAACGGCTACCGCAACGCGCAGGTCTCCCTGCTCGCGCCGACCGGTACGATCGGGCTCCTGATGGACTGCGACACGACCGGCGTCGAACCGGACTTCGCGCTCGTGAAATTCAAGAAGCTCGCGGGCGGCGGGTACTTCAAGATCGTGAACCAGTCGGTCAAACCTGCCCTGGAGCGCCTCGGCTACACGGCGGCGGAGATCGAGCAGACCCTGCGCTACGCGGTGGGGAGCATGTCCCTCAAGGACTCCCCGCGCATCAACCGGGAGTCGCTCAAGGCAAAGGGACTGACGGATGCCGACATCGAGCGGATCGAGGACGCGCTGCCCGGCGTGTTCGAGGTCGGCTACGCGGTCGCCCCTTGGGTCATCGGGGAGGAGGGCCTGCGCCGCCTCGGCGTGACGGCGGAGGAGGCCGCCCGCCCGGGCTTCGACCTCCTGCGCCGCCTCGGGTTCACGCCGGAGGAGATCCAGCGCGCGTCGGACTTCACCTGCGGCCTGCAGACCGTCGAAGGCGCACCGCGCCTTCGCGACGAGGACCTGGCCGTCTTCGACTGCGCAAACCAGTGCGGCCGGATCGGCAAGCGCTACATCCACTACCTCGGCCACATCCGCATGATGGGTGCCGTGCAGCCGTTCCTCTCCGGGGGCATCTCGAAGACGATCAACATGCCGCACGACGCGACCGCCGAAGATGTGAAGCAGGCGTACTGGGAGAGCTGGCAGCTTGCCCTCAAGGCGATCGCGATCTACCGCGACGGCTCGAAGCTCTCGCAGCCCCTGTCGACCTCCACGGAGGACAAGGCCAAGCAGGAGGAGCCTGCGGCGAAGGCCCCGGCACCGCTCGCGGCTGTAGCCAGCAAGGGCGCCGCCCCGGCCAAGCCGGTGAGGCGCCGGCGCCCCCTCCCTGCAAAGCGCTTCGGCTTCACCCAGGAGACCAGGATCGCCGGTCACAAGCTCTACCTGCGCACCGGCGAGTATGAGGACGGCAGCCTCGGCGAGATCTTCATCGACATGCACAAAGAGGGCGCGTCATTCCGCAGCCTGATCAACATGTTCGCGATCGCGGTCTCGAAGGGGCTTCAGTACGGGGTGCCGCTCGACGAGTTCGTCGACACCTTCACGTTTACGCGCTTCGAGCCGCAGGGCATCGTGGAGGGGCACCCGAACATCAAGCTAACGACGTCCGTGATCGACTTCGTCTTCCGGGTCCTCGGCATGGAGTACCTCGGGCGAACGGACTTCGTCCAGGTCAAGCCGGTCGACCACGCGGAGGAGGAACAGGTTCCGGAGACCCGCCTCCCGCAAGCGCAGGCCGCGGCCGTAGCCGAACCCGCGATGCCGAAGATCGATGCGGCATTCGAGATCCGTCCCCGCGACGCGATGGACGAGCAACTCTCGCAGATGATGGGCGACGCGCCGATCTGCGATCAGTGCGGACACATCACGGTGCGCAACGGCTCGTGCTACAAGTGCCTGAACTGCGGCAATTCGATCGGGTGCTCGTGAAACCGACAATTATTTCAACTGATGAAGGATTCGTTCAGTTGGCGTAATGTCGGTCTGGAGACCAAAGACAAACCGGAGACCCTGCACGGTATGCCGTGCAGGGTCTCCTAGATTGCTTGTCCAGAGCATACTTGACGCGGTTGCATCTAATGAAGGATAATTGCATCTGATGAAAGACAACGTCAAGGGTAACGGCGATCGCCGAAGGGTCGACATACAGGGCGCGTCGCACCTCGTGCTCAACCCCAAGCTGATCCTGCTGCAGCCTGAAGAGCAGGTTTGGGAAGCCATGTGCCGTGGCTGGCAGATCCAGCAGACGAGCCGACTGCTCAAGGCGGCGACCATTGACCAGCGACTGCAGGTGATCCATCAATTCCTTCGGTACACCAACAAGTACCCGTGGCAATGGACCGCCACCGATATGGAAGAGTGGTCGACCCTTCTGTTCGCGGAGCGCAAGCTCGCCCATTCGACGGTGCGCAACTATCAAAACGCCGTTGCCCTGTTCATGGACTACATCACCGATCCGCGCTACGGGTGGCTGGACGAGTGCCGAGAGCGTTTCGGAGAGCGTCCGATTCAGATCTGCCACGAGTGGAACACTGCAGAGCACAGTAGTGAATACGAGGGAAAGCCGGGAAACCGCCCGTTCACTCTCGAAGAATTAGATCAGTTCTTTCAGTACGCCGACGAGCAGGTGCACCTCATCCGGCAGCAGGGACGGAAGGGATACCTGGCCGCGTTTCGGGATGCCACACTGTTCAAGGTGACGTACGCCTGGGGGCTGCGACGGCAAGAAGCGGTGATGCTGGACTTAAACGACTTCACACGCAATCCCCACGCCCCAGAATTCAAGCGATATGGCTCACTCCATGTGCGCTATGGCAAGGGGGTCAAAGGCAGCCCCCCTCGTCGTCGGAACGTTCTTACGGTCTTCCCCTGGTCGGTCGAAGTCATAGAGGAGTACGTTCAGGAAGTTCGGCCCATCTTCAAGGGCGCAAACCGGCCGTACCTTTGGTTGACGGAGCGCGGAGGACGAGTTTCCAAACAACATTTGAACAAGCGGTTCCTGGAGTATCGTGCCGCCTGTGGGTTACCTGAGGAACTAGGGCCCCATTGTCTCCGCCACTCGTATGTAACGCATCTGATCGAAGCCGGCGATGACCCGCTATTCGTCCAGCAACAGGTCGGGCACGCCTATGCGTCAACTACTGCTCTCTATGCCGGTGTGAGCGGGGACTACAAGAATCGAGTACTCCGCGCATCGCTTGATCGTATCCTCGGTGCCGAGCAGGACGAGCGTTAGGAGGACGAAGATGAAAAGAAACGTCGGCTACGTTTGGCACCTTCGGGACCTGATGGCGAAGCGGGGTATGTTCAATACCACGGACCTGGCCCCCCTGCTCGCAGAGCGAGGGATAGATCTTTCCACCGTTCAAGTCTATCGCCTGGTTACGCAGACGCCCGAGCGGCTCTCCCTCAAGACCCTGGTAGCGCTCCTGGACATCCTCGACTGCAAGGCCGAGGCTCTCATCGAGCCGGTCCTCGCGTCCGTGCCGGCAGGGAAGCGGGTCAACGAGGAGCTCTCCGTGACGACACTGAAGAAGGACCGACCGAAGCCGGCCAGGATCCTGCCTCCCAAGGGATCTGACTGATGCATTCGGCGGCCAGAAGCACGGACGCCGCGGACTACGAGGCCGAAGCGATTGGGTACATCGTTGCGCAATGCTCCATCCCGTGGGAGACCGCCCGCGACGCTTTACGGAGTGTTGCGCCCGAAGAGCGCTATCTCCGGCAACTGGCGACCTATATTCAAGACACGCCGAATGCTTTGACGAGTGGGCTGTCATCGAGTCCGCTCATCGTTGACCGTCTCATCGTAGAACTGATTGCACGAGGGGTAACCGGTCTGCGGCGCCCGCGTTGCGCGCTCTGCGGTGAACCCCGGGAACTGCGATACCGTTGGGAGAATGGGCGGATCTGCACCAAATGCTTCGTTCGAAACAATAAGGCGCCTTGCTCAGTTTGCAGAAAGCTCAAGCCCGTCGCCACGCGCCTGGCTGATGGCCGAGCGATGTGCGCTGCCTGCCGAATGCAGGATCAAAGTGCTTGGGAGACTTGTGACGGTTGCGGTCGGAGGCATCACATCGTACGGCGGGCGGACGGGCGGTCTCTCTGTCAACGATGCTACAAGCGACCGGAGCACACGTGCGGGGGATGCGGACGTCGGGCACCTGCCCATGCTTGGCGAGATGGCATACCTCTCTGCAAAGGGTGTTACCACGCACCAGACCGCCTTTGTTCCAAGTGCGGACGGATGGGGCCGATTGCCCTTCGTAGCGCAGACGGCGTGTCGGACGTTTGCCTTCGGTGCTATCGTGCCCCGAAACATCCCTGCGCGAATTGTGGTCAGATGCGCATTTGCGCAAAGTCGTCGGACGGGCGCTATCTCTGCACGACCTGCCAACCAAGGCCGTCAAGGCTCTGCGTGCGGTGCGGAAGGATGCGCCCGGCGCAGGCCATCTGGCCAGAAGGACCGGTTTGCTCTACCTGTTACGACCGCGGTCTCAACGACAAGGCAGTGTGTTCGGGTTGCGGCGCCACCCGCAGAATCGTGACGGCTCCCCCCCTGCAGTTATGTACTGACTGTGCGCAGGTCGAGGCGAAGTTTGTGTGCGGGGGGTGCGGTGCAGAAGGCCGGCTGTACGAACGAGGCATGTGCGCTCGCTGCGTTCTCTCGCGTCGACTGGACGACCTACTCCGAGATGAACAGGGTGAAATGCGCCCGCAACTGGCCGGTGTCTATGAGGCCTTCGTGTCCGTGCCGACTCCTCGCTCAGCGCTGCGTTGGCTGCATCGCGGCAAGGGCGCTATTATTCTGCGGGAGCTCATTTCCGGCGGCGCCAAGCTGGCACATGAACTCCTAGATGGACTGCCGGCATCGCGGGAGCTCAGCTTTCTCCGGGATCTGTTAGTCGCAACTGGAGCGCTACCGCAGCGAGACAGAGATCTCGCCAACCTCGAATCGTGGATGCAACGCTGGTTGGACGAATTCCCCCTGCGCCGCGAGATCCCTATCCTGGAGGCGTTCGCGCGCTGGGAAGTCTTACGCCGGCTACGTTTCAAGAGCAGGATTGGCAAGCTGCATGCGACTTCCGCCAAGTGGGCTCGGGTCCGTCTGAAGCTGGCTGGGCAGTTGTTGATATGGTTGGAGGACCGGGGGAAGAGCCTACAGGACTGCTCGCAGACGGACATCGATGCGTGGCTGATTGGAGGGCGATCCACGCGATATGGGGTCCGAGCGTTTGTCGTCTGGGCGAGAAAGCGGGGGGTGTTGGCTGAGGTACAAGTGCCTGTCCGATCCCACACATTCAATCCGGAACGGATCACTACGGATGACAGGGTGGCCCTGGTCAAGCGACTATTCGAAGACTCGTCCATAGCTCTCACTGACCGGGTGGCAGGATGTCTAGTACTCCTGTACGGACAGACTCCAGGACGTCTATCACGGTTGCGGGTGGACGACGTTCAAGAGGATAAGGACCGCGTGTACCTGAGGTTGGGGCGAGATCGCCTTGAGTTGCAGCATCCGTTGAGCGGGTTGGTTCAGCGTCTGACGCGGGAAAGCACCGGGAGAGCTCTGATCGGTGAGCCGTCGCGACGTTGGCTCTTTCCAGGAGGGCGCCCGGGTCAGCCTATGGCGGCCGACAGCATGCGTAGCCGACTTGCCGCCATTGGAGTCGTCGTCCGGTCCGCACGGAGCTCCGCCCTCATACAGTTGGCCAGCGAAGTGCCCGCCGTCGTCCTCGGCGATCTGCTCGGGCTTAGCTACGGGACGGCGGTAGGATGGGTACGCCAATCCGGTGGCGATTGGGGAAGGTATGTTAAGCTCCGGATCAACTACGACTGAGTTGGCCCATACCCTAGCTAAACCTTATCCGTGGATCAGCGACTGCATAAAGCACATCTGCCAGCAGATTGCCAAACACTGTAATCATACCAATTACGAGCACAAGGTTTACTGTTTCACCATAGTTGAATGCAAAGAGTGAGCCGATGAGAGCAGACCCTAGACCCTGCATATGGAAAATCAACTCTAGTACGACTATGTTATTGAATAGTGCCGGCAGCGACATTCCGGCAATCGTGATAATTGGGAGCAGGGAGTTCCGCAACACATGACGCACCAAAATGCGGTGTTCTGAATATCCTTGTGCCCGTGTGGTTCGTACATAATCGGATCCTAATGCCTCTTCAATCGCTGTTCGAAAAACTGCAGACCAGCCAGCCACTGTGGGCATAGCCAACGTTACTGCGGGCAAAATCATGTACACTAGCCAGTTGACAAGCCCTTGCGAGAGAGGACCCGGGTAGGGTCCATTCCCAGGCAGCCAAATTAGCGTCATCGCAAATATATAGATCAGGAGAAGCCCGATCCAAAACGATGGTATCGTGGATACGATATAGCTTGCGGCCGAAAGCCACCGACTAAGAGTACTCCCAGGATAAAGCGCTTGAAGCGTTGCTGACAGCACAGCGACCAATAAAGCAAAGCCGCCGGCCAGAGCCAGGTACTCAAGCGTCGGGGGAGCGACGAGAGATAGATTTTGAAGAAGCCCTCCCCCTTCGATAAGTAGAACCAGCCATCGTACGTATTGAATTGGTAGAGGGAGGGTAAGACCGAGCTTTCTGTCTAAGGCAGCTGCTTTGGCAGTTGTGGCATGTTTCCCCAAAAGAATCCAACCTATATTCGCGGGTATTGTGTGCAGAATCGTAAAGGTAATTACAGTCACGACGAACAGGGTGATCAACGCTCGGGTCACGCGCCGCAACAGGTACATACCCATCACCCTATCGCCCTCCCGTCAAGCGACCGCTGGGACGTAGCGCTTGTCTGGCCGATTCGCCAATTGAGTACACCGAGAGGATGAGTGCTGAGAACAACACCCCAGGCGGAACAACTAGCCACCATTGACCAGACACCACATCACGAAAATCAGATGCCATCATGCTGGCCCAATCGAAGCTTCCTACACCTAGTCCTACAAAAGTAGCAATCGCAAGGACTAAGACAGAATTCGCGAACTGGCTGGCACCCACAGCTAATATCGTGTCGGTCAAGTTGGGAATAATGTGACGCATAATGAGTCTTGTCTCGGGATTCCCTACCGCCCGCGCCGCCTGCACATACTCCATCTGGCGAATGAGCAGTACTTGTGATCTTACGACACGGGCAGCGGCCGGCCACGCCGTTAGTGAAACTGCAAGCACAAGAACTACAGGTGTCGAGCCGTGTGTAACCTCAATGAATAGAACGAGAACTACTTGCGGAATGCTCATGACTCCGTCAGTGATCCACATTAAGACATTGTCCCACACACCACCTCGCACACCGGCTAAGACCCCAGTCGCGATCCCAATGAACATGACGATTAATGTCGTTACGATTCCAGCGGCTATAGGCAGTTGGCCACCAAGCATAAGCCTCGCTAATTCATTTTGGCCGAGCACATTAGTGCCCAATGGGAATTTCCAACTTGGTGGTAATAGTTGTTGATTCACATTGATGGTCGTTGCATCCTGAAGGTATACGGATGGTCCTATAAACGAAAACACGCAGAGTGCAAACAGAACTATTGTGCCAGACCAAAATCCGCGACTTCTAGCAATCCCACTGGTGCGCGGTCGTTCATTTGGGGAAACCGCTATCACTTCTGAGCTTCGTGCCACCGATCTGTACATGTTCATCTCTCTTTGACATGTACACTTCCGTCTCCTTCCTTATTTATCTGATACTGGTCGTTTTAGCTATGCACCGCCCTACAGCCTCATCGTCGTCACCCGCCATCTTCCCGTCCATCGTACTGTGAATGCCCATGCGGATAGTCCCGAGCTCATCGTGGACCATCTCTTGGGCCACAACGGCATCAGCCGCCCACGCCTCGGCAGTGACGCGAAAGAGGAACTCGATGGACTGTTTGCACGCCACGGTGCAGGCGCGCGGTACCCGAGGGATGTTTCTCGAACCACCCCTCGGCTCCATTCGGTAGCGGCGTGTGTCTGCGCTTCAGCAGTCACGGCGTCGTACTTCGTCCAATCTTTCGCACCGGCGCGGTTGGGGGGCAACCTTCGGTTTCCCCCCAACCCCCTTCCATCCGGATATAAACAGAAGTCCCCGGAACGCCCGAGCATTCAGCACGGTTCGAATATGCCCACCCTACCAGTACACACATTTCGCATGTCGGGGATGCATGCCGCCACGGCGAATTCCTTGCCAGGTGTGGGATCGCAACGGGGTGCCCTGCGCGGCCGCGCCGCGCAGGGGATTCTTAGGCTTTGGCCCCGCGGCGGCTGAAGAACCTCTCCACGGCCTCGCGGAACTCCGGCTCCGTCGCCGCCAGGCCGAAATAGGCCGCGCCAGCCCTCGTGCCGGCGTCGATGGAGGCGTCGGCGGCCGCCTGGATAGCGGAGAGAGTGTAGCGCAGGGCGTACCGCGGTGCCCGCCGCAGCTCTGCGATCATCGCCTCGGCCGCGCTGAGGGCCGTTCCCGTGGGGACCACCCGCGCCACGATGCCCAGGTCGAGGGCTTCCCCGGCGGACTGCAGGCGGCCGGTCAGGAGGAGCTCTGTGGCGCGACTGCGCCCCACGGAGCGCATAAGCCGCGTCGTGCCGCCGAAGCCGGCGACCGCGCCGACCAGGACCTCCGGGTGGCCGAGGCGGCTATCCTCCGCGCAGACGCGCAGGCTGCAGGCCTCCGCGAGCTCCATGCCGCCGCCGACGGCGTAACCCTCGATCGCGGCGATGCTGACGACGGGCAGTTGCTCGAGCGCGTTGAAGGTGTGCACCGCGAGCTGGGCGATCTCCCGCACCTGTTCCGGGGAGGAACCGGAGAGCTCGCGCAGGTCCGCCCCGCCCGAGAAGTGGCCGCCCGCCCCCTGGATCACGAGGAAGGAAACGCACACCTCGCTGCGCAGTCGCTCGACCGCCTGGGAGAGAGAGGCGAGCAGTTCGCGGTTCATGGCGTTGCGCGCCTCGGGACGGCTCAGCGTGACATACGCGACGTCGTCGCGAATCTCGAAGAGCACGGACGATGACATGGGACCCCTCCCTGCGCAATCCTTTGGGTGGCCTGGTCGCCCGCGGGCGGCCTTTAGACCTCGATCGCGCCTCCCAGGCGCTCCAGGTGCCTGCGGAAGCTGTACTCCGGATCCCGGGTCCTCGCCTCCCAGTACTCGTCGAAGCGCAGCTGCTCCCTCAGTGTCCGTCCGGCCCGCAGGGCCTGCGCCTGGGCGCTCTCGCGCGTCCGGATCGCCTGGGCCCCGGAGAGGACCTCCTCGACCCGCGCCTCCTCGACGAACAGCGCGCCGTCGCGATCGGCGAACACCACGTCGTCCAGGCCGACCGCGAAGGCGCCGAACCGGGCAGAATCTAGTGCCCCGGGCTCCACCTTGTCGAGGCGCTGCGGGCCAGCGGGGCTGGTGCCGTAGGCGAACACCGGGAGCCCGGTCGCGAGCACCTCGCTCGCGTCGCGATAGGCGCCCCAGAGCACGATACCGGCGATGCCGGCCGCCTGCGCCTCGAGGGTGATGAGGTCCCCGATGCAGCCTTCGTCCAGGCGCCCGGCGTTGTCGATGGTCAGCACGCTGCCCGGAGCTGCCGACCAGAAGATCG
>JAKAPV010000344.1:0-502 GCA_021806845.1 Bacillota bacterium
GTCAGGCTGGGCGACGGGGTGGGGCCCACGCTGGTGCCCGTGAGGCCGCCTCCGCCGAGAGTGACGAACACGAGCACGACGGCGACGATGGCCAGGAGGATCCCGACCAGAATGATGAGCCGGCTCGATCGTTTCAACGTTGTGCTCCCCACAGCTTCAGGTGACAGGCGGCAACACTCTAGCATCCCATGAAAGAGGAACGATCACACGAATGGGCTATGCGAGGGGGACCGTTGGCCATCGCTGGGCGGTTCGACGGCGCGTTTCGTGTGCGAGACGCGTGCGGGAAACGAAAGGCGCCAGCCCGCTCAGGCTGGCGCCCCTCCACTGTCAGATCGGGAAACGGGCTAGATGCTGTTCCCGACAGTGCTGAGGATCGTGGAGATCTTGCCTCCGAGGAAGATCAGCGCGAGGATCGCGACGATGGCGATGAGCGCCAGGATGAGTGCGTACTCCGCGAGTCCCTGGCCCTCGTCACGGCGCAGTAGCGAAGACGACAGGA
>JAKAPV010000344.1:512-2693 GCA_021806845.1 Bacillota bacterium
CCGGGCTCGCCGGGGCGGTCAGTATGTCAGTGATGGTCGTACCGAGTCCAGTAGGACTGTGGTACCACGCTGGCGGACGAGCCTAGACGCTTGTCCCGACTGTGCTGAGCAACGTGCTGATCTTGCCTCCGAGGAAGAGAAGCGCCAGGATCGCGATGACCGCGATGAGCGCCAGGATCAGAGCGTACTCGGCCAGGCCCTGACCCTCGTCGCGCCGCAGGAGCGGACGCGACAGGAAGGAGAGGAGCATGGGCATGCCTCCTTCGGTCGCCCATACGGGCGCACAAATGCTCGCGGGTGCCGGTCCGATACACGCCGGCCCCAGATGGACGAGGTCACCCTAGCAAGGCGGCACCCGGATGGCAAGACCCGGTGGCCGCATTCGGTGCCGCATCGCACCGGCATTCGGTAGCGGTGCAAGGGGGGTCACCGGCCCGTATCGCACCGCACCGAAGCGAAGCGTCCTTGTCTGCCCGCTCCGCGCCGGACGTGCCGCACCGCCGTCCGCTGGCGGGATCTTCCCAGCGGGAATGCTCCCGGCGGGCAGGATCGCGGTCAGGCGCCGCGCGACGCGGTCAGGTCCAGCACCCGCCCGTCGGGCGACAGCTCCACGCTGATGCCGGCGGTCGCGGCGCGCTGCTGGATCTCCTTCCAGATGCGCGGCGGCAGGGAGATCTCCTCGGCGGCCGCCCGCCGCGCCTCCTCCTGGTCCCGGCGCTCCTTGATCATGGCGGCCAGGGCGGGCGGCAGGTCGTCGCCCTGCGGATGGGTTCCCAGTGACTTGCTCTCTCCCCGCGCACCACGCCCGGAAGGCTTCTCGGCCGGCGCGGATGCCTCCCCCGACGGAAGCGCCAGCACGGTCTCCTCGTTGCGCACGGCCCGCACCCGGGCACCCAGCTCCTCCTCCGTCCAGCTCAGGCGGACGGCCAGCCGCGACGGCCGCGCCTCCAGGTAGCCGCTGATCGCCTCGTCCAGGATGCGGAAGACGGTGCTCTCCAGCTCCGGCGCGAGCCGTCCATCGGGACCGTCGGTTTCGAAGTCGATCGGGATCTGCCCGCGCCGTCCGCGATCGCGCGCGCTGCGGCGGAGGGTGGGCACCAGCCCCAGGTCGTCCAGCACCATCGGGCGCACGTCGAAGATGAAGGTCTTGGTCGCCTCGAGCGTCTTCTGCACCATCTCTGTCAGCTGGTGCACCTCGGCGGCGGCCCGGTCGGAGTCCTGCGCCAGCAACCGCTCGACGATCTGCGCCTGGAGCACGATGTTGGTCAGGCTCTGCGCCGGCCCGTCGTGCATCGCCCGCGCGATGTCGCGGCGCAGGTCCTCCTGCGCGCTGAGCACGGCGCGCGACAGCGAGGCCGGCAGGACCACGTCCCCGTCGCCCTGGTCCGCGATCACCCCGATGCGGACCTGGCCGGCCAGCTCGTGCAGGCTGCCTGCCAGCTCCTGCAGCTGGTCGCGATAGCGCGCGAGCGTCTTCTGCTTGCCCTGCAGGACATCGGTCTGCGCTTCCATGAGCGCCGCGCGGCGGGTCAGGGCGACGGCCTGCTCGGTGGGCTCGCGGAGCTCCTCCGGCTCCACGCCCCGCCGCGCCTGGAGCGCGGTCAGGCGCTCGACGGCCTGCGCCCGCCGCTGCTCGTGCCGCAGGACCTCCGCCCGAGCCTGCTGGTCGAGCAGGGCGATCTCGGCCAGCTCCCGCTCGAGCTGCGCGATCTCCTCGTCGAGCCGCGAGGCGACCTCCTCGAGCGGGTCGGACGGCTCCGCCATCAGTCCTCCGGCACCCGGATCCAGCCCTGCCTCATGGCGTACACCACGGCCTGCGTGCGGTCGTTGACGGAGAGCTTGCGCAGGATGCTGCTCATGTGGTTCTTGACGGTCTGCTCGCTGATCGACAGCGTGTAGGCGACCTGCTTGTTGGTCATCCCCTGCGCGATGTTGTCGAGGATCTCCACCTCACGCGGCGAGAGCGGGGCGAAGATCGGCTGCGACTCCTGGCCGTAGACGGCGAGCTCGCGGAACTCCTTGAGGACGCGGCTGGCGACCGCCGGCCGGGCGAAGACCTTGTCGTTGATCAGGTACTCGCCGCCGTGGACCCGGCGGATGATGGCGACCAGGTCGTCGGGGCTGACGTCCTTCAGGATGAAGGCCGCGGCGCCGGCCTTGATCGCGTCGAAGAGCGACTCC
>JAKAPV010000345.1 GCA_021806845.1 Bacillota bacterium
GATGCTGGGATAGCCCTGCTCGTGCAGCGGGTTGTAGGGGACTTTCTCGCTCCTCACGTAGGCCCAAAGCTCCTCGTCGGACCAGCGCACCAAGGGGTTTACCTTGTACAGATCATGCTTTGCGTCGCGCTCGATCGCTTTGGCGCCCTGGCGCGTCGGTCCCTGTGCGCGGCGCAGACCCGTCACCCAAGCGTCGTAGCCCTTGAGGGCCCGCTGCAGCGGCTCCACCTTGCGCAGCTTGCAGCAGAGGTCCGGATCGCGCGTCCAGAGTTGTGCACCGTAGCGCTCCGCCTGGGCGTCCAGCGACAGCTCTGGCACCATGCGGCGCAGGCGGATCGGATAGCTCCCGCTGAACTGCTCGAGCAGCGCGTAGGTCTCCGCGAACAGCACGCCGGTGTCGAGGCAGAAGACATCGACAGGGCCAGGCGACACTTGCGTCGCCATGTGGATGAGGGCGACGTCTTCGAGGCCAAAGGATGATGCTATCGTGATGCGCTCTCCGAACAGATCGAGCGCGGCGGCGACGATCTCGGGCGGCTCAAGCTGCTCCCACAGGTTGCCCAGTTCGTTGAGGCGTTCCGATTCCACGATCACGCTCACGACCTCGCTTTCGCTTGCCTGCGGTCCGCCGCCCTCTGCGCGCGTGAGGCGGCGTCCACCCGACAACCTATGCGGTCAGAGCATCGACGGTCCGCGCGATGCGCTCGCTGCCGCGTCCGCCCGACGACCCTGCCTTTGCGCACGGCAATACGCCTGCGTGCGCGTGGACGCGCCTAAGCACTGCCATCCGCGCATTCGTGTTCGTTTGCTTGCAAGGCGAGGTGAGCGCCGCTTTACGTCGAGGATGGAGCATTCTATAGTGACATAGTCAGTTTGGCCGAACCCGGAATGTACCGGGGCGGGGGAACCAGAGCAAAGGGGCGAAGCCGCGCAGGCGGCCGGGAACCTCCCACCGAGCCCGTCAGCTAACCTCGCAGGCCCAGGGGGGATGTGCTGCGGTGTGGGAGTAGAAACCGCCGGGCCGCAGGGAGGCCGCAAGGGGCAGATCGAAAGCGCCATCACCGGCGCCATGATCCACTACCAGGCGAGCCTCACCGGGCACGGCCCGACCGAGGGCAGGACCTACATCCTGGAAGACATGGTCATCGTCCGTTTCAAGGGCAGCCTGTCCCGCATGGAGCAGCACCTCGCGCAGCAGTTCGAGGGACGCAAGCTGATCAAGGAGATGCGCGTCGTCCTTCGCGAAGGCTCCAGTGAGGAACTGCAGGACATCGTGGCTCGTGAAACGGGGTGCCGGGTGGTATCGAGCCACTCGGACATCTCGACCCGGACGGGGGAACGGATCGAGATCTACGTGCTCGACCGCAACCTGGAACGGGAACTTCGGCGCAGGAGCGATTAGCCGGAGGACAGCCGCACAGCGGTGGTCAGCCGGAAAGTTGGCCGACGTCGGGGCGCTTAGGCACCCTGACATCGGCTTTTGCTTTTGCCCCAGCGTTGGGAGACTAGTGGCACGGAGGCGAGATGATGGCGAACGTACTCGGACTGCTTGGCATCGCACTCTTCTTCGCCGTCCTGATCGTGGCCATCAGACCGCGGGGAGGTGCCCGCAAGTGATGGCATCCCTGTTGCTCTTGGCGGTGTCGGTCCTGCTGATGGCCTATCTCGCCTACGCCATGCTGCATCCGGAAAGGTTCTGAAAGGGGGAGCACGGCTGTGACTTGGCAAGGGCTCCTCGGCGACGCCCTCCTCCTGGTCGTCGTCACCCTCGCGGCGGTGCCGGTGGGTCGCTACATGTACAACGTGTTCGAGGGCGACAGGTCCCTCCTCGACAGGGTCATGGGCCCTCTCGAGCGTGGCGTCTTCCGCCTCGCCGGCATCGATGAGAGCCAGGGCATGGACTGGCGGTCGTACGCCATAGCCTTCCTGCTCTCGAACCTCGCGATGGCCGTCGTCGTCTACCTCATCTTGATGTTCCAGCAGGACCTGCCCTTCAATCCGGCGCGCCTGGGTCCGGTCGCGCCGACGACCATCTTCAACACCGTCGCGAGCTTTGTCACGAACACCAACTGGCAGGTGTACTCGCCCGAGCAGACGCTCAGCAACCTGAGCGAGTTCGCGCTCCAGTTTCTGCAGTTCGCGACGCCCGCCGCCGGGCTCGTCGTGGCGATCGCCTTCGTGCGCGGCTTCGTGGCGGGGCGTAGGGACCTCGGCAACTACTATCGCGACCTCGTGCGGGCCCTGACGCGCATCTTCCTGCCGATCGCCTTCATCGCGGCGATCGCCCTGATCGCGACTGGCGTGCCCGACACCCTGTCGGGCTCAGTCATTGCGCACACGATCACGGGCGCTACGCAGACCATCGCCCGGGCGCCGGCCGCCGGCTTCGAGGCGATCAAGCAGCTCGGCACGAACGGCGGCGGCATCTTCAACGTGAACTCCGCCCACCCGTTCGAGAACCCCGGCCCGCTCTCGAACCTGATCGAGGAGTTCCTGATGGCGCTCCTGCCGACATCGCTCGTCTTCACCTTCGGCCACTACATCAAGAACCGGCGCCAGGCCTGGATCATCTTCGGTGTCACCATGTCGCTCATGGTGGTGCTGCTCCTGGTGATCTACAGCGCCGAGGCGGCCGGCAACCCGCTTGTGCACCGGCTGCTCGGGGTGGCCGGCCCG
>JAKAPV010000060.1 GCA_021806845.1 Bacillota bacterium
ATCTTGCGCGTCACCTGGCGCAGGAGGTTGTAGGGCGGCGGGTCGCGCGTCTCGTTCGCCACGTCGACGAACTGCACGCGGTAGCCCTCGCTCTTGGCGATGCCGTACGCTTTGCGACAGTCTCCCTCGTCAAGCCCAAGCCAGAGGAGCGCATAGCCACGCCGCGCGAACGCGCGCCACTGATTGAGCAGGCCCGTCGTCTTTCCGGCGCCCGTCGCGCCGAGGAACATGCCGTGGTGGCAGATCTCGCGATCAGTCTGCTCGACGGGTGAGCGCCGCAGGGTGCGCGACATAACGACGCGACCGCCGAACGCGCTGACGCCGAAAACCAAAAGACCCAGTAGCAGAGAGACAGGCATCACAAAAACCCCCAAAGCGAGGCGCGGGTCGCGCGGCGAAAGCCGCTAGCGGCGCGGGATGGACAACGTAGACAACCGCGCGACCCGAGTTGCTAGTTCGTCCCGCCTGTCGCAGCAGAAAGCCCGTTCGGCTTTTCGCCCTGCGGCTGAGCTGGCGCCCTGGGCGTCTCGGGCTTCGCCGGCTTCTGCGGCTTCGGTGCGGCGTGTGCCGTGAGCGGGTACACCTGACTCTTGCCGTCCACCGTGATCGTCAGCACATCATCCTTCAGCTCGACCGCCTCAATACCGCCAACCAACCTGAGCTCGCGCAGCATGTGCATGCGCCTCCCTTCGCTGTCAGGGTACGCAGCTGCCCGTCGTGTGGTGTACGCAAAACAATCAATATTGCACACGGGATGTTGTAGGCGTACTCGACGACGCGGTGGTCGCAGAAGGGCACGCGCACCTCGAGGCTCGTCGCCATGCTCATGCGGTCCTTGCGGTCGAGCAGCGTCGGCAGAAAGCGCGTGATGTTGAGGTACAAAAGCTGGCGCATGCGGGCTTCCCCGGGGTCCTCGCCGGGCAGCGAAGGCACCTCCGAAAGCGCCTGCTCATAGCGTGCCGCGACGTACTCGTCAGGACGCAGCCAGTATGCGAACTCGGGGTTCAGGAGGGCGACGCGGTCCTTCTGGCGCAAGGCCCACGGGAACGTGCGGGCCGCGAGGGCGTCCTCGCGAAAGAACCAGGGGTAGCCGCCGAACACCTCGTCGGCCGAC
The DNA here is from genome assembly GCA_021806845.1 of Bacillota bacterium. GTDB lineage: Bacteria > Bacillota > Sulfobacillia > JAJZYS01 > JAJYTV01 > JAJYTV01. The sequence continues at coordinate 1,115 of JAKAPV010000060.1, forward strand.
TCGCCGGAGAGGGCGACCGTCGCACCCTCGCGCACATTGCGGCAGAAGAGCAGCAGCGACGTGTCGACGTCGGCCATGCCGGGAAGGTCGCGGGCCTCGAGCGCCGTGCCGAGGTGGCGAACCAGATCCGGGGTGTCGAGCACCACGCGCCTGTGGTCGGTCCCGAAGAGTTCCGAGACGCGCTGCACCCACGGGGCGTCCAGGGACTTCTGGAAGGCGGTCGCGCGGAAGTGGCGCTCCATCTCCGCGAACTCGACCGAGTAGGTGCGCAGCGCGCCGCGCCCCTGCGCCCTGAGGCCCTCCGCCGCGAACGCGGTGACGGCGCTCGAGTCGAGTCCGCCGGAGAGCAGGGTGGAGATGGGGACATCGGAGACCAGCTGGCGCTCGACGGCGTCGCGCAGCAGAAAGCGCACCTGGGCAGCCGTCGCCTGCGCGCCTTCGGTGTGCTCGTGCGCCTCGAGCCCCCAGTAGCGCTGCACGCGCACGCCGCGCCGCGACACGCGCAGGGAGTAACCCGGGCGCAACTCGTTGACGCCGCGGAAGACGCCGTGGCCCGGCGTGCGCGACGGCGCCATCAGGAACGCCTCGCTGAGCCCCTCGCGGTCGAGTTCCGCGGGGATGAGCGGATGCTGCAAGAGCCCCTTGAGTTCCGACGCGAAGAGGAAGGCGTCGGGTCGCTCCGCGTAGAAGAGGGGCTTCACGCCGAGCCGGTCGCGGGCGAGGAAGAGCGTCTCCTCCGCTTCATTCCAGATCGCGAAGGCAAAGATGCCGTTGAGGCGCTCGAGACACGCCTCGCCCCAGTGGGCGTAGGCGGCGAGCAGCACCTCGGTGTCGGAATGCCCCTCGAACCGGTACCCGCGGGCCAGGAGGTCGCGGCGCAGGTCCTCCGTGTTGTAGAGTTCGCCGTTGTAGGCGATGACGAAGCTTCTTGTGCCGTAGCGGCGCTGCATCGGCTGGGCGCCGCCCGCCGGATCGACGACGATGAGTCGCCGATGCGCGAACCCGACGTGCGCAGAGAGCCATAGTCCGGCGTCATCCGGCCCGCGCGGCGTCATGGCGGACGCCATCCGCTCGAGCGTGGTCGCCTCCTGCCGCAGATCCCGTCCCCAATCGACCCAACCGGCGATTCCGCACACAAGCTTCGCTCCCCTTGCGCCAAAGTGGTCGGGAGGCGGAGCGTGCATGGCCGCTTCGCCGTCCCGACGCCACCCGTACCGTATTGCATGGGGACGCAAAGGGTTCATCGGAATCGGTGCAGCCGTGAAAGGGAGGAGATCCGTGAGCTCCACCGGAGAGGAGACCCCCACCTACGTCGGCGTCGTCTACCCGTCTGACGCAGACCACATGGGCCACGTCAACATCGCGCGCTACGCGGCGATCATCGACGCGGCGAACTGGACGTTCTTCGCGCGGCACGGCCTGAGCCGCCCGTACTTCGACGCGAGCGGCTGCGGAATGGCAGCCCTCGCGCAGGAGACGACCTACCACAAGGAGCTTTTCCCTGGCGATACCGTCGTCGCGTTCACGCAGCTGCTCGAAGTGCGCGAGAAGACAATCCGCTACCGCCATCAGGTGCGCCGCTCGACGACGGGCGACCTCGTTGCGACGAGCGAGCTCATCGCCGCACACCTCGACCGCGCACTGCACCGGGCGGTGCCGTTCCCGCCGGAGATCCTGGCCGCCTTGCGCAGCGGCGTCGTGACGCATCCCGAATAGGCTTGACCCGCACGCCGTCCCCGCGTAGCATGAATCGCACAATGCGCCGCTTCCGCCGCCGGCGGGAGCGGCGCAGGCGCAAGGGGGGCGTCGACCTGCAAAGCTGCGGTGCGGGCAGTGGACGGCATGTGGCCGTGTTCGGCCTCGGCCTGATCGGCACGTCGCTTGCGCTCGAGCTGCGCTCCGCCGGCTGGCGCGTCTCGGGCTACGACGCGCGCGCGGCGCACGCGCGGCAGGCGGCGCAGCGCGGAGCGCTCGACGCAGTGCTGCAGGCGCCGGAGGGAAGGTTCGATGCGATCGTGCTCGCGGCGCCGCCGCAGGCGAACATCGCCCTGCTGTCGGCGCCGGCCCAGGCGGACCTCTGGCTCGACACGGGCTCCGTCAAGGCGGAGATCGTGCGACGGGCCCGCGCGGCGGGTCTTCCCTTCGTCGGCGGGCACCCGCTCGCCGGCACCGAGGGCGGCGGCCCGACAGCCGCGCGCATGGGCCTCTTCGCCGGACGCGGCTTTGCGCTCTGCGCGGCGGGCGGGCCCCGGACGCTCGCGCAGGAGATCGCCCTCGCGGTCGGGGCGAACCCGCTCTGGCTGGACGCGGAGGAGCACGACCGCCAGGTGGCGCGCAGCTCACACCTCGTCTACGCGTTCAGCTGCGCGCTCGCTACGCTCCTCGACGGCACCCCGCGGGAACTTGTCGGACCGGCCGCGCGCGAGATGCTGCGGGTCGCGACGAGCCCGACGGGGCTCTGGTCGGAGATCCTGGAGATGAACGGGCCGGCGGTGCAGGAGGCGGTCCGGGAGGCAGCTCGTGCCCTGACCAGCATCGCGTCCGGCGATGCGCAACTGCTCGAGGCCGCGCGCGCTGCCGCGCAGGCGCTCAGGGAGGATGGAGCCGCAGATGGCGGTTAGTGCCGTACGGGGAGCCACGGTCGCCGAGGAGAATAGCCAGCAGGCGATCTGGGACGCGACGGAGGAACTCCTGCTCGCCGTGATCGCCCAGAACCGGATCCAGAAGGACGAGGTCGTCGCTGCGTTCTTCACCATGACCCCGGACCTCGACGCGGCCTTCCCGGCCTACGCCGCGCGGCGCCTCGGCTGGACCGACGTGCCGCTCCTGGGCGCTGTCGAGACGTCCGTGCCGGGCACGCCCGCACGGATGATCCGCATTCTTGTGGAAATTGAAAGGCCGCAGCGTGAAAAGCTGCGGCCCGTCTACCTCGGGGAGACGCTCTCCATGCGTCCGGACCTCGCGCCGCCGGGCTGAATCACCCGGCGCGCACAGTTGCTCGCGCCTACGCGCCCGGTGCGGCTCCGCCTCCGAGCAGTGTCCCGAGCAGGGATGCGATCTCTTCGAGGAATGACAGCTGATCCTCGGCAAACGCCGCCAACGTGCTGTGGTAGGCCTTCAGTATCCCGAGCACGCCGCCCTCGTGGGTGATGGGGATGGCCGCCGCGGAGATGATCGCCATCTCGAGGAGTTCCTTCAGTTGCGGCTCGAGCGACGGCTCCTCGCGGATGTCGTCCACGACGACGCGCCGCGCCTCCCGCAGGGCTACGCCCGGCGGCATGCGGCCCATCTCGCTGTCGGGATCGAGCCACTGCGCGAGCGGGGTGGGCGTCAGCTCGCCATTCCCCGTGACGATGTCGAAGTGTTCGTCCTGCACCGTGCCGATCCAGCAGTCGTGCGAGCCGGTCACCTGCTCGACGTCGCGGATGATGCGGGCGAAAAAGTCCGAGCGGTCCCCGGGGTGGGCGATCGCGAAGCGCAGCGCGTCGATCATGTCGGTGCGGTTCGGCAGGAGGCCTCCCTGGTTCGCGGCGACCATGAGGCCCGTCTGGTCGGCGAAGCCGGTTGCGAGGTCGACGAGGTCGCCGCGCACGCGGTTCTCCTCGCGGAAGAACAGCGAGAGCATGCCCCACCCCCACCCCTCGACGGAGATGGGGGCTCCGACAGCGGAGCCGTAGGGATGGAGATTGCCGCCCTCGGCACGCGTCTGGTGGACGATCACGCGCCCGGCGTTGAACGCCGCCGCCACCGCGTCGCGAGAGGATAGGTGCACCGTACGCGGCGTTTCTGGGACTCCGGAGGTCGCGACGGGCACGAGGTCCTGGCCGACGCGGCGGCGCAGCACGACGAGGTCGGCTTGCGTGGCCTCGCGGGCGGCGTGCACGATCGCCTCGTAGAGGCCGAGCGCGTCGCCGAGTCCGCGGGAAGCCATGTGCGCGAGCCGGACGTGGGCGCCGAGGGCCGCCGCGGCGTCGACGGCCGCGGGCGGGTCCTTAAGACGCGGCGGAGCAGCGGCCGGCAGCACGCTCGCCGCCGGCCGACCCAGCAGATAGCCTTGGACGTAGTCGACGCCGACCTCTGTGAGGGTCGCCAGCTCGGCCTCCGTCTCGACGCCTTCGGCGATGACCGAGATGCCCGCCCGACGGGCGAATGACACGAGCGCCTCGACCAGCTGTGCCTTTGCGCTGTCATGGTCGACGCCGCGGACGAGTTCCATGTCCACCTTCGCGAACTCGGGTTTGAGCGCCACGAGCCGGTTGAGTCCCGAGTACCCGGCGCCGCAGTCGTCCATCGCCAGGAGGTAGCCGCGCCAGCGCAAAAGGTCCATCGCGTGCGTGAATTCGGGTTCGCGGAAGTGGGGTACCGTGCTGCGCTCCGTGATTTCCAGCACCACTTGCGCCGAAAGGCTCTCCAAGGGCTGCAGCACCTCGGGGTGGTCGAGCGGGGTGGCAGGCGACACATTGACGAACAGCATGACACCGTCCGGCAAGTCGACCGCCTGCTGCGCGATCGCCCGGATGGCGTGCGCGTCGAGCTCCGCCTCCGCCTCGGGGCCCAAGCTGCGGGCGCTTTCCACTACGTCGAGGACCGAAAGAGCAACGCCGTCATCGTGCGATGGCCGACTGAGCGCTTCGTAGGCAGCCACCTTCCCGTGCGTCAACGAGATGATCGGCTGAAATACCGGCTGTATGCGCAGGCCATTGCGGAGGTGCTCCCAAGTGGGTGCGCTGCGATTGCTCAGCAGACATTGCCTCCCAGTGCCACCTGTGGCTGTTTGAACCCAACTGCGACAGGATTCGCCACCGTCAGCAAAGTCCCTGCGGGGCATTACATCAAAGGGCGATACATCAAGGGGTGCAGTCTCGCGCGCCGAGGTCGGCCGCCGCAGCTCCACGCCTACGGTCCGGGTGATCCGGGGCGTGCCGTGCCTCTGGAGGGGAGCCGACGGGAGATGGTTTTCCCGTCACTTGCTCACTGATTTTTTGCGTCCTCGAGCGGTTCGAACGACGGTCTCGCGGGATATTTGGCCCTTTCGATCTCCTCGAGCGTGATCCGGCGCGACATCTCGACGCTCCTTCGCCAGGCCTCGTCTCCCAGCGCGCCTCGCTCCTCGCCGATCGACCTGTCCGCGATGGCCGTGACCATCCGCTGAAATGCCCGCCACATGCGCGTCGTCCGGAGCGCAAACGCGAAGAACAGGAGATCGGAGACGACCAGAACGGCGCTTGCGGCCAGACCGTACGGTTCGAACCAGGTCGCCGACGTGCCGATCAGAAACCCGACGGCGAACACAAAGGCGAGGAGTCCGTACGCGACCCACCGGAGGGGGCGAGAACGCCGCCGGCTCTCATGGCGAATCCAGTCGCTCGCCGTCTTGAATGTGTCTTCCATTTTGTCCCCCGCTCTCGGCACACTCTCCCTAATACTGTTCCACGCCACCGGGCCGGCAGTCGGGCGCCTGCGGCGTTCGGCGCGTGGTATCATGCGCTCAGGAGGGATGGGCGTGGAAGTCATCGCCTTCGTCGGACCGAGCGGCACCGGCAAGAGCCACCGTGCTTCGCTCGTGGCCGTGGAACTCGGCACCGACGCGGTGATCGACGACGGACTGCTCGTCCGCGAGGGCAAGATCCTCGCGGGAGAGTCCGCGAAGCGCGCTCCTTCCAAGCTCGAGGCGGTGCGGCGCGCAATCTTCGCCCACCCCGCCGACGCCGAAAAAATGCGCCGCCGCCTCGCGGAAGTGCAGCCGGAGCGCGTGCTCGTACTGGGCACCTCGCTGGGCATGGTGCAGCGCATCTGCGCCGTGCTCGCCCTGCCGCAGCCGTCGCGCGTCATGCACATCGAGGACATCGCGAGCCCCGAGGAGATCAGACACGCGCAGCGCGTCCGGCGCGAGCAGGGCAAGCACGTCATACCCGCGCCGACGGTCGAGGTCAAGCGGACGTTCTCGGGCTATCTCGTCGACCCGCTGCGCTTCATCCTGCGCTCCAAGGAGCGCCGCGAGATGGTGATCGAGAAGTCGGTCGTGCGGCCCACCTGGAGTTACCTCGGTCACTTCACGATCGACGACACCTGCGTCTCCTCGATCGCCGCCCGTGCCGCCCAGGAGGCACCGGGCATCTCGCGGGTGCGCCGCGTGACGATGGAGACCTGGTCGGACGGCCTCGTGCTGCACCTCGACGTCACGGTCGTCTTCGGCCAGCACATCCCGACGGTGCTGCAAGGGGCGCGCGACCACGTCCGGCACATGGTCGAACAGATGACGGCGCTCAACGTGCTGGCGGCCAACATCACCGCGAAGCGCGTCGAACTTCCCTCGGCGGAGGAGATGCGCCGGCTGCTCGGCACGCAATAGAGAGACATTTACCGCTCTGTAACAAAGACTTAACGCGCATTGCCGATGATGGCCGCGGATCCCCGACAGGACAGGAGGTAGCTGCCCTTGCGCCGCGACCGTGTGCTCGTGGTCGAGGACGAGGACGCGATCCGGGAACTCGTCGCCTTCCATCTGGAGGAGGCGGGCCATCATGTCCTCCACGCGACGGACGGCGAACAGGCCATCGCCGTGGCGCGGACCGAGGACCTGCAGCTCGTGGTGCTCGACCTCATGCTGCCGAAGATGGACGGCGTCGCCGTTCTGCGTGAGCTGCGGCGGATGGGGAGGGTGCCGGTGATCATGCTGACGGCGCGCACGGAGGAAGCGGACCGCGTGCGCGGGCTCGAGCTGGGGGCGGACGACTACATGGGCAAGCCCTTCTCCCCGCGCGAGCTCGTCGCGCGCGTGAAAGCGGTGCTGCGGCGCACCGAGCCGCCCGTCGACAGCCTCCAGGCCGGCGGCGTTCTGCTCGACCTAACCGCCCACCGCTGCTTCGTGGGAGATCGGGAGGTCTCGCTGACGCTGACCGAATTCGGCCTCCTGCAGGCGCTGATGGAGCGGCCCGGGCAGGTGCTGACGCGTGAACTCCTGCTCGAGAAGGTTTGGGGCTACGACTTTTACGGCGATGCGCGGACGGTGGACGTGCATGTGCGCCACCTGCGCGAGAAGGTCGAGGAAGAGCCCTCGCAGCCGCGGCTCGTCGAGACGGTGCGCGGCGTCGGCTACCGCTTCGCTTCCGCATGAACGTCCGCCAGCTGGGAGCGCTGCTCGGTGCGGGCATTTCCCTCATCCTGCTGGGTGTGGCGGGTTGGATCCTCGGAGGGGCCCAGGACGGGATCGCCTTCGCGCTCGTCGGCGCACTGGCCGGTGGCCTGGCGGGGGCGCTCCTTGCGCACATCGTCAGGGACCGCGCCCGCCAAGACCTCGCCGCCGCGGTGCGCGTACTGGCTGATTTCGCTGCCGGCGACCGCGGCGAGCGCCTCTACCTCGGCCAGGACGACCTGGGGGGACTCGCGGAGGGGTTCAACCAAGCACTCGCGCGGATGCACGACGTGTTCTCGGCGCTAGAGGTGGACCGCGCGCGCTTCCAGGCGATCATCCACAACCTGCGCAGCGGCGTCGTCCTGCTCGACAAGCGCCGACGCGTCCAGGTCGTCAACCCGGCGGCGGAGCGCCTCTTCGGCGTCTGGGCGCCGGAGGTCGTCGAGACCTACCACCTCGCCATCACCCACGCCTACGCGCTCGAATCCGCGCTCGACCGCGTGGAGGAGGGACAGGTGCTCCAGATCGAACGACGCGAGAACGGGCGGGTGCTGCAGATCGACCTCGCCCCGGTGCGCGGGGCGGGCGGGGTGCTGCTGGTCGCGACCGACATCACGGAGGAGCGCCGCCTGCTTGAGGTGCGCAGCCAGTTCGTCGCCAATGTCTCGCACGAACTGCGCACTCCGCTCACCGTCATCGGCGGCTTCTCCGAGACGCTGCTCGGGGAGAACGTCGATCAGGCGCGCCGCGAGCGCTTCCTGCACCACATCAACGATGAGGTGAAGCGCCTCACGCTGCTCGTGGACGACCTGCTGCGGCTCGCCGCGCTGGAGAGCGGCAGGGTGCGGCCGGAACGTTCGCCGGTACCGCTGCGCGAGGTCGCCCTGGCCGTCGTCGAGCGCTACGGCGAAAGCGCGCGGGAGCGCAACATCTCGCTTGCGGTGCAGGGCGAGGAGGTCACGGTCCTGAGCGATCGCGACCGCATAGAGGGGATCCTGATCTCGCTCGTGGACAATGCCGTCAAGTACACGCAGGAAGGCGGCCAGATCGAGATCTCGACGCTGCGGAGCCAGGACGCGGTGCTGCTGCGCGTCGCGGACAACGGCCCGGGCATCCCCGCGGAGGACCTGCCGCGCATCTTCGAGCGCTTCTACCGCGTCGACCGCTCGCGCCAGCGGGCGACCGGCGGCTCCGGCCTCGGCCTTGCGATCGCGCGCCACCTCGCGCTGTCGATCGGCGCGGATCTCTCGGTGGAGAGCGCGGTTGGCGCAGGCAGCACCTTCACCCTCTCGCTTCCGGACATGGGGCCGCACACTCCGGCATAGCCAGGCTGTGGGGGCCTTCTAGCGGATGGACCAGTTCCTGCGCTTGTGGCGGGGGGTGCTGATCGTCGTGGCCGTGTCGCTGCTCCTCACGCCGCTCCTGCCGGAGCCGGCGCTGGTCATCGCGGGCTCCACGTCGCTCGCCCCGCTGGCGGAAGCCGCCGCGGCGCCCCTGCGCGTCGCCCTGGGCGGCAGGGTCGAGGTGGCGGCGCTCGGATCCTCGGAGGGCCTCGCGTCGGTGCGCCGCGGCAGCGCCGATCTCGCCCTCTCGGACCTGCCGCTCTCCGCGCCGGGCATCGAGCGGGCCGCGATCGGCCAGGTGGCGATCGCCGTGATCGCGGCGCCCGGCCTGCCGCGCAGCCTCTCCCGAGAGCAGCTGCGGGCGCTCCTGCGCGGCAGTGTGAGGGACTGGCGGCAGCTTGGCGGACCCGACGTGCCGGTGCGCCTCGTGCTGCGCGCCCCCGGCTCGGGCGTGCGCATGCTGCTCGAGCGGTATGCGGGCGGGGCGCTGCCGCAGCGGGCGCTGGTGGTGCTCGCGAGCGGGCAGGTCGCGCCGGCGGTGCGGAGCCTGCCGGGCGCGATCGGGTTCGTGGAGGCGGGCTTCGCACCCCGGGACCTGACGGTTTCTGTGAATGGCCTTGCGCCGAGTGCGACCGCGTACCCGCTGCGCTTCACCGCGTATGCCCTCTACCGCCCCGGCGATGCGCGGGCGAAGGCGGCGCTCGCCATACTGCAGGCGGTCGCCCGCCAGCGCGGCGAGGCGCCATGAGCCGCGGGCTCCTCCTGGCGCTCGCGGCCGCCGCGCTGCCACTCGCGGTGGTCGCTGTCTGGGGCGGGTCCGGGGTGCTCGCGGTGTCGCTCGCAGGGGTCTGGTCGCCGCCCTTTTTCTACGGCATCACCGGTCTTGCCCTGGGCTCCGTGCTCGTCGCCGCGCTCGGCGCGCTGCTGGCCCTCTGGCTGGGCGAGGGGGCAGGCGCGCAGATCGCCTTTGGCAGCTCCGGGCGCGCGCTGCGACTGCTCGCCGCGACGCCCGGCGTGACGCTTGCCGCGGGCCTCCTCTGCGCGCTGCTGCCGCTCCTCCACCGCGTCTCGCTGGGGGAGGGCGCGGCCCTCGCCGCGCTCGGGCTTGGCTTACTTCAGACGCCGCTCGTCGCGCAGGGCGTCGCCGGGGCGCTCCGTGCCGAGCGGGCGGCGCGCGAGGGAGCGATCGCGCTCGGCGCGCGGGGCGACGACGTGCTGAGGGCCTTGCGCGGCGCCGTGCGCGGCGTGCGCGCGCGGCTCTTCCTGCTGGCGGCGACGCGCATCACCGGCGAGGCCGCCGTCCTCAGCGTGCTGATCGGCAACGCCGGGGGAATGCCGAGGCTCTTCGCCCCTTCGGGCGCGCTCGCGGCCGCGCTGCTCGCCCAGCTGCCGCAGGCGCCGGCCGGCAGTCGCTGGCAGGCGGCACTCGGCGCAATCGCGCTCCTCCTCGCCCTGCTCGGGGGGACCGCGGGCGCGCTTGGGAGGGTGCGCGATGCGTCTGCGGGAAGGTAAGCGCCGCTACCGGCTGCTCGTGCTGGCGACGGGGGCGCTCTGGCTGCTGGCGGCGGCGGCGGCCGGCGGGTTGCCGCGCACCCAGCCGGACGCGGGGCAGCTCCTCGCCACCTTGCTGACGGCGCTCTTCGCGGTCGCCGTCTGCGCGACACTCGGGCTGCAGGCGGGCGCCGAACTGGCGCTCGGCGGGGCGGGGCGGGCCGAGGGCGCGGTGCGCGGATTTCTGCAGGCGGCGGCCGGCATACCATCCGTGGCGCTCGGGGCCGCACTGCTGATCGCCTGGTCGGACCTCCTGCACCTGCCGGGCGGCATCTGGCTCGCCGCGCTCGGCCTTGGCCTGCTCAACCTGCCCGCCGTCGTGCTGCAGGTGGCAGAAGGCTTTCACGGCCACGGCGAGATCGCGGAGGCCGCGCTCGCGCTGGGCGCCGACGCCACGCAGGCGGCGCGGGCCGTGTTTCCCGCGGCGCGGCGGGACATGGGACAGGCGCTCTTGCAAGCGGCGGGGCGCTCGCTCGGCGAGGCGGCGCTCGTCGCGCTGCTCGCGGGATCCCTTGCAGCGCAGGGCGAGGGGGCGCTGCGCGCGGGGGCGACGCTTGCCGCCACCCTATGGTATCTTGAGATGCAAGGACGGATCGGCACTTCGGAAGCGTTCTGGCCAGTGGCGCTCCTCTTGGCGTTGGCTGCGCTGGCGGCGGGGATATCTGAACTCTTGTTCGAACCGCGACAGGAGGGTCTCACGCGTTGAACGGGGCGAAGATGGAAGCCGAGAATCTGAGCCTCTGGTATGGTCCGTCGCAGGGCCTCAAGGAGATCAACGTCAAATTGCCGGAAAACACCATCACCGCCATCATCGGCCCGAGCGGGTGCGGCAAGTCCTCCTTCCTGCGCACGCTCAACCGGATGAACGACCACGTTCCCGGCGTGCGCATCCAGGGCAGCGTGCGGCTGGACGGGGAAGACATCTACGCGCACAGCAGAGACCCCGTCTCGGTGCGCCGGCGCGTCGGCATGGTGTTCCAGCGAGCCAACCCCTTCCCGATGTCGATCTACCAGAACGTCGCCTACGGGCCGCGCATCCACGGCCAGCGCAACGAGCGCCGGCTGCGCGAGATCGTCGAGGAGAGCCTGCGCGCAGCAGCGCTCTGGGACGAGGTGCACGACAAGCTGCAAAGGTCCGCGTTCGAACTCTCCGGCGGCCAGCAGCAGCGCCTGTGTATCGCGCGCGCGCTCGCGGTGGAACCGGAGGTCCTGCTGATGGACGAGCCCGCATCGGCGCTGGACCCGGTCGCGACGGCCAAGATCGAGGAACTTGTGGTCTCGCTGAAAGACCGGTATACACTCGTCGTCGTCACGCACAACATGCAGCAGGCAGGACGCATCTCGGACGCCACCGCGTTCTTCCTGAGCGGCCAGCTGGTCGAATTCGGGCCGACGAAGGAGATCTTCACAAGGCCGCAGGACGAGCGGACCGAGGATTACATCACGGGCCGGTTCGGCTAGAGAGAGGGGACATCGTGCGCAGCACGTTCCACCAGGAGCTCGAGGAATTGCAGCAGGACCTACTGAACATGGGTCCGCTCGTCTAAGCGCGCAGCGGACAGTCGGTGCGCTTTCGCCTGGCTGTCGACATGCAGTCCGCGCAGGAGAT
>JAKAPV010000346.1 GCA_021806845.1 Bacillota bacterium
GCGGGTCGCTGGCCGCCGCCTCCTCCACCACCGCGACCAGGCTGCCGTCGAGCGTGAAGCTCAGCGACAGCAGCCGGCCTCGGCCGTCGAGCGCGCGCTTCGCCTCGTCGCGCGCCTCCGCGTGCGTGCGCGCCTGAAGGGGTACCGTCGCACCAAGGCGCGGCTGTTGCTGTGCAGTCGCGCCCTTCGGCAGCTCGAAGATCCGCAGCGTCCGCTTCACGCTCACGGCGAGACGCCCTTCTCGGCGCAGGCCTCGGCGAGCCGCTTCTCGGTCTCGGCGCCCGGGATGCCGTCGACCGCGATGGCGTCATCCGGGTGCGCCTTGGTCCAGTCGGTCTGGAAGGCGCGCACAGCCGCGGCGGTCTCCGCGCCAAGCTGGCCGTCGACGCCGAAACGCGGGAGCGCGTACCCGAGGGCGATCAGCCGCTTCTGCACGTCGCGCAGGGTCGCGACCGGGTCCGCCAGGTCGGCGAGGTTCCCCTCCCGGGCGCCGACCGCCCCAGCGTCTGCGGGCTCCGGAGTGCCGGGCAGCGCCCCCGCCGACGGCAGCGCCTTCACCCAGTCGAGCTCGTCGACGGGCGTGGTCGAGAAGGCCGCGGTGTTGATCTCGGCGATCGGCCAGAGCGGCCCGCAGTCGAGCTTGTCCGTCCGCCAGTCCGAGTGCTGCGACATCCGCTCCGGCGCGAGGCGACCGGGCTGCGCGGCCATGACGAGCCGCTTGAGCTTGATGTTCGCGACCACCTGCCGCGCGTCGTAGGGCTGCATGAAGCGCGTGTTCCTCCACGGCGGCGTCAGCTCGACCGGCGGGTAGCTCTCGACGTAGGGGTAGCGCCCGCACCAGGTCCGCCACTCGCCGTTCTCCTGGTGCAGGTCGAGCGCGTTGACCATCTCGACCGACCAGGAGTCGCGGTTGCGCTTCGGCTCGTGCCAGGCGCCGTCGGCAAGGTCGATGAGGTAGAAGACCGTCCCGTCGAGCGCGATGACGAAGTGGGTCGAGCCGCCCTGGAGCTTCAGCACGGGCTTGCCATCGGGGCCGACGAGCGGCTGCCCCGTCGCCGGGTCGTTCACCGGCCAGCGCCGCGACGAGAACCACGCGAGCGTCCCCTCGTGCGTGAGCCCCTCGGTGCCGTGGTCGGTCCAGTAGAGGTCGTGTCGCGCCTTCAGGATGCCGGGGTTGCGCTTGCACGTCGGGAAGTCCGCGACATAGTCGGGCATGTGCCGGGCGATCCAGAGATGGGTCCGGCGCCGGAGGCACGCGAGCGCGAGCTGCGCCTCGTCCTGCGTGAGCACCGCCTCGCCGGCCTTCTGCCAGAGCGTGTTCCAGGTAGCCTCGTCCTCGGCGGCGAGGGGTTCGAGCTGTTCCACGTCGATCATCGGCGGCCTCCAGAAACAAAAGAGCCCCGGCGGGCGGAGAGGGTCTCCGTCCGGCCGGGGCTCGAGTGACTCGACGACCCGCAAGTCTACTGGCTCCAGATACTAGCGCACGGTGCGGCGGTTGTCTACGCCCTCAGGAGCCGGCGGCGATCTGCAGGCGCCCCGGCGTGGCGCATGAGCTTCTTCGAGGGAACCATGCGGGAGACCGGGGGCCTGCGCTGTTGCCTGTGGTCAGAACTCGCACGATGCGACAAGAGCCGTTGCGTCGTGCGGCCATCGACTATCCTGCCGTGGTCGAGGCCGCACCCGCTTGGGGCTGGCGCGGATGCGTCGATTGGAGTTGCATCTGCGTCGAGTTCGCTCTAAGCTATCCGTGGAGGTTGCCTATGGCCACCAGCGCGGTGCACTCCTACGAAGACCTGATCCGCCGCATGACGCCCGTCGCGGCCCCCCCCGGACAGCGGGCCGAGGTCGTCGAGCTATCGCGGGCCATGGAGGGGATGGTCCAGCGGCCGAGGCGCCGGCCGCCAAAGTGCAAGCTCGTGGGGCCGGAGGGGCAGAGCATCCCGCTTCCCGAAGCGGTGTTCTCAGTGCTCGAGCGCGTCGCCGAGGTCATGGCACGGGGCGATGCGATCACCGTCGTCCCTGTCAGCAAGGAGGTCACCACCCAGCAGGCGGCCAACCTGCTCAACGTCTCCCGGCAGTATCTCGTGCGGTTGGTCGAAGAAGGGCGGATACCATTCCGCAGGACCGGCAAGCACCGGCGCATCCGCATCGTCGATGTCCTCTCGTTCAAGGAACAGAGGGACAAGGATCGGCGGGCCGGGCTGCGTGAACTCTCCCGGCTGACTCAGGAGTTCGGCGGCTACGACGCGGAGCTGAAGGAGTAGCCTGCGCGTCGGTCTGAATGGTCCCGGCTCCCTTCATCGTCCTCCTGGACGCGAACGTGCTTTTCCCCTTCACGCTGCGGGACACGCTCCTGCGTGCTGCGGCGGTCGGTTTCTATCAGCTCCGTTGGTCATCGCAGATCCTGGACGAGATGGTTCGAAGCCTCGTCGGCCAAGAGATGATGGCCGCGGAGAAGGCGGCGAGGCTACGCGCCATCATGGAAAGGGAGTTTCCGGAGGCTGCGGTTGCCGATTACGAGACTCTCGTTGCCGCAATGAAGAACGACGAGAAGGATCGCCACGTCACCGCCGCAGCCTTGAAGGGCGGAGCCCAGGTGATCGTCACCTCGAACCTGCGGGACTTCGCGGCGCTTCCAGAGGGTATCGAGGCGCAGGATCCCG
>JAKAPV010000347.1 GCA_021806845.1 Bacillota bacterium
GATCACCGAGCGCGGAACGCAGGTGCGCTGAGCGGTGGTCAGCAGCAGATGGTGGCCATAGCGAGAGCATTGGTCGCTCGCCCCAAGATGCTGCTCCTGGACGAGCCTTCACAAGGGCTTGCCCCGTTCCTCCAAGAGAGGCTTGCGGGCTCGTTCCATTCCCTGCAGGAGGCGGGCATAACTCTGCTCGTGGTCGAGCAGAATCTCTCCTTCGCGCGTCAGTGTACCGACCGGGTCTACTCGATTGTCAATGGGCTCGTTGGTTTTGATGGTGGATGGGAGCAGTTCGTAGCAGAAGGTGGCCTGATCGGATCTCATTAGTACGGACCACCGGGGGCGCACGCACTGGACTGGTGCGGGCTCCGCCCGACAAGGGTCGGACCGAGTGGTGCCGCTGCATCGATTTATTTTGCCTAAGGCCATTCGTCCGAGGGCGCCGCGCGCGGGCTATGGTGCATTGGATGCAAGATCTGCCGAAGACGTATTGGCGACGATTGAGGCGCCCACGGCCGGCGAGCCGGCAAATGTCCCGCCTGCAGGCCGAACGTGCATTCTGGACTGAGCACTTTGAGGATGCGTGGGAATCGATCCCCGCTCTGGCGTGCCTAGGGTGGGGGTCATGAGCCGCCGATTGATCGCGGTTGACACTTTCAGGGCGCTTCTCGGACCGCCTTCGGCGACCGCCGAGGAAGTCCTTGAGGGGAGCCCGTCAGCCTCCGCCATCGCGTTGGCCGCGATTGGCGACGTGGAGGTTGGCCTGTGGGAAATGACCCCTGGCGCCATGCGCGATGTCCAAGCGGAGGAGATCTTCCTCGTCGTCGACGGCCGGGGCAAGGTGGAGTTTGATGACGGCGAGGCGCTTGACCTCGAGGCGGGCGCAGTCGTGCATCTCCGTGCCGGTGATCGAACGACCTGGACCGTGTACGAGCCCCTTAGGAAGCTGTATATTTCGCGTTCCGCTTGAGCCGTTCGTCGGTCCGCTCCGGTGCGTTCCTTTCGAAGACCGTGAGCCGTCGGGTGGAACCTAAGCAGAGGTTTGGGTTCGCCGGCTCGCCTTTTCGCCGGCTCGCCACCTGGTACGCTTCGTGCTAGCACAGGTCCTGCTGGTGGCCTGGCTTGGAACCGGTTGGAATTTCGGGTGCGAAAGGCACGCCTTGCGTGGCATTTCGCCCGTTCTCTGGGAGCCCAGGGAGAAGCTCATATGGGAAGGCCCAAGGTCGCGATTCTCTCCCGTCCGGGTATTGCCCGGGCCGCAATCGAAATACTTGATGACGACGGTGTCGACGAGTTCACCCTGGGTCGTGTTGCGGGAGCATTGGGCGTAAAAACCTCCTCTCTCTACAACCACATCCAATCCAAGGAAGATCTCGTGGACATGATCCGAGAGATCGTCACCGCTCCCATCGAGACACCTGATTTCTCCACCACGGCTTGGAACGAAGCAATGCGCCAGTGGGCCCACTCGTATCGCGCGGCGTTTGCACAACACCCCAATACCATCGGCCTGTTGGCGACGCGTCCAATCCGGACACCCGCCTTTCTTCGTTCCTACGAGACGATCATTGACGGCCTGACCCAAGCCGGGTGGGATGTCCACGACTGCTTGCCGATGATCACCGCTATTGAAAGCTTCGTACTCGGATCGGCATTGGATATGGTGGCGCCGGACGTGATGATCGATCTAGGGGATTTGCACGACGAGGTCCCGTTGCTGAGCGAGGCCACTCGCCCAGTCGATCGTTCGCGGGCTGACGTCGCATTCGAGGTGGGCCTTGACGCAATGATCTCCGGCTTTTCCGTTGACCGGGGCTGTCCCCGCAAATAAACAGCCACGATAGGGCTGATCCTCGCACACAACTCGCCTGCGGGTCCGCTGGTCACCAAGGTGCCTCCGGAAAGACCGGGCCTGCGCTCGACCCTGCCCCTAGGGGCCATCAGCGCGGCACCGAAGCTTGGCCCGGGAGATATAGTTGAATATTCAACGATAATGTGGCACCGTCCGAGATGCGTGAAAGTGCCTGCCTCCATCAGACATTCCGCCGACACCGGGAAGGATGCCCCTGCGGGTGTCGAGTTCGCCGGCGGATTTGGAGGGCGGTACGCCTTCGGGGCGGTTCTACAGGCGTCGAGATTGTAAAGCGGTCGAGTGAGGACGGACAAAGATGGCGACTGATTCGGCAGAGAGGTCAACCACGGCGGCGGCCGACGCACTGATTTCGGAGACCCATCCATTCAAACGCCATTTGTTGGAGGTGGCTGCCACCGAGGCTGCCGAACCACATCGGATATGGCAGCCGGGCGATGGGCCGCTTCCAGCGCTCTATTTAAGCCACGGCGCTCCTCCGACCTTTGAAGACGCGGTCTGGATGCGTGAGCTATACCGATGGGCAAGGTCGTTTCCCAAGCCCCGGTCGATCTTGATCGTGTCCGCCCATTGGGAGGCGGCTCCTCTGATGGTTTCCAGTGGCGAGCCGACGGAGCTGGTATACGATTTCAGCGGATTCGCGCCCATGTATTACCGGATGCGTTACGACACTCCGCCGGGCGCGGACCTCGTCCGCCGGGTTACCGGTGGTCTGGGCGGTAAGGAAAATTTGTACGAGCACCGCAGTCGCGGCCTCGATCATGGGGCATGGGTCCCGCTTAAAA
>JAKAPV010000348.1 GCA_021806845.1 Bacillota bacterium
AGATAGAAGGGAAGCAGCCAAAGGACGATGCCCGCGATGGCGCCGGCAATCGGGCTGATCACCTTTCCCAGTCCGTTTGCGGCCTCGAGCTGCCCCATCACCTTGGCTCGCTGCGGGCCTTTGAAGATGTCCGCCGAGAGCGCCATCGCGAGCTGCGCCATGCCCGCTGCGCCGGATCCCTGGATCACGCGGCCGAGGAGCAGCCCCGCGTACGCAAGCGGCCCGAAGAAGGTCACGGCGAGGCCGGCGATGAGGGCTCCCAGGCCGAAGATGACGAGCGCTGGAGCCATGACCGGCTTGCGCCCGTAGCGATCGGACAGGTAGCCCGCGATGGGGATGAGGACTCCGGCCGGGACCGAGAACGCCGTCACCACGAGCGAGGTCTGAAAGTCAGTGAGCTGCAGTGCGGACTGCAGCTTTGGAAAGATCGGGAAGAGCATGGAATTGCCGAGGACCATCAGAAACGGAACGGCCGCCAATAGGCCGAAGGACAGCCGCAGTTGCGCCTTCACCGATCGCACCTCCCCAAGCGTTTAGCGTTGCCGCCTGCGCTCCGGGCTAGGTTTCTAAATTGTGGCCCGAAGGCGTAAGCCTTTCTTCGGGAGGACCGCCGTGAGCAGGGAAGCCGCCGTCGTACTGATGATCTTGGCGCTCGGCGTGTTCGGCCGAAATTCCATCATCGTCACCGCTGCGCTCGTCACGCTCGTGCTGATGCTGTCGCCGTTCCATTCCGTCCTGCATCTGGCAGCCGACTACGGCATCCGCGGGGGACTCGCCCTGCTGATGATCGCCGTGCTCGCGGAGCTCGCGCTGGGCCGCGTACCGATCGGCAACATTGCGAAGGAACTTTGGAGCGTCGACGGACTCTTCGCGGTCATGGGCGGACTTATCGCGTCGTGGATGAGTGCCCGCGGCATTGAACTGCTCGCGCATCGCCCGCAGGTCTCGATTGGCCTCGTCATCGGTTCGATCGTCGCAGCCAGCTTCCTCGGCGGCGTGCCGATCGGCCCGATCTTCGCCGCGGGACTGACGGCGCTGGCGCTCGGCCTTTGGCAGATCTTCTTCGGTTGAACCAGATCGTTCTAGGATGAAGGCCTTCTCACCGCATGACACTAGGCCTGTCAGCGAAGGAGGTGAGAAGAGCATGGCACAAGGCAGCAACACCGGCAACCGCGCAGTGGTGCGGGGCGCCGAGCCTGCTCTCGACTCGTTCAAGTACGAAGTGGCGCGCGACATCGGCATTCAGGTTCCGCAGGACGGATACTGGGGCGACCTTCCCGCCCGTCAGTGCGGTGCGGTCGGCGGCCACATGGTCCGCCGCATGATCGAGATGGCGGAACGTTCGCTCACCGGACACACCACGCGGTAATCGCGCAGCGAGAACAGGGCGGGGCGACCTGCCCTGTTCGCCTATTTCACAAGAATTTGCCGGACATAGCCCGGCGAAGGGCGGGGACGATAACAAACGAGAGGGGGGTGAAGACACATGGCGCAGGGATCGACCACGAGCAACCGCGTACTGGTTCAGGGCGCTGCACAGCAGCTTGACCAGTTCAAGTACGAGATTGCTTCCGAACTCGGCCTCAACGTCCAGAGCGGCTACTGGGGTGACCTTCCGGCTCGTCAGTGCGGCGCGGTCGGAGGCCAGATGGTCCGTCGCATGATTCAAATCGCGGAGCAGCAGCTTGCCGGCGGCCGGCACTAATCAGGGATCCGCAGGGCCGCCGCGGAGAGGCGTAGGACGCCTGGCCGCGGCGGCTCTGTTGCGCGCAGGTAGGTGGCGCGACGGTGCAGAAGCTACGCTCTGCCCAGCCAGGAGGTGACGGCCCTGAACCTCTTTGATCTCCTGCGACACCCGGCCGGGCTCAAGGATCTCGCCCCGGACGAGTTGTCGCGGCTTCTCGCCGCCAAAGCCGCGGTGCGCGTCGTGGACGTGCGCACGCTGCGCGAGTATGCAAGGGGCCACGTCGCCGGCGCGCTTTCCGCCCCGCTCGGGGAGACGGCTCACGCGATCCGGGAATGGCCCCGCGAGACGCCTGTCGTGCTGATCTGCCAGAGCGGCCACCGCAGCCAGGCGGCCGCCCACGAACTTTTGCGCATGGGTTTTTCGGACGTGAGCCACCTGCGGGGGGGAATGTCTTCCTGGGCGCGGCGAGGTTTGCCGCAAGCCAGGGACTAGCCGCTACCGGTGGCGTAAGGCTACCGTCGTCGCGACGAGCGCGATGACGGCGGCCACAACCAGCCAGGATGCCGGGTGGCCGAAGTTGAGCGTCCAGCCGACGCCAAAGCGCCGCTGCACGAAGATCGCGGGGTCGTCGCGGTTGATGTACATGCCGCCCCCGAGCCAGTACCGGTCGTCATCCCGGTAGACATATCCCGTGGGGGGCTGCTCGCCGGGCTGCGGGATGCGGCTGCCTCCCTGGCCGAGGCGCAGCGTCACAAGGACGACGCCGACGAGGCCCGCGAGCACCGGCAGGAGCGCCACAAGCAGCGCTACTGGTCCCTTGGCGAGCGGCATGCCCCAGATCTGCAGCGCCGTGAAGAGCAGCGTAACGTTCATGAGAATCGCCAGGATCAGCAGCATGTTCGCCATCGTCCGCTGAAAGGCTTGGTGCC
>JAKAPV010000061.1 GCA_021806845.1 Bacillota bacterium
GCAGCTTGCGGATCGCCACCGGATCGTGCTGCAGGCGCCGGTACAGCCGGGTCAGGGCTTCGAAGTGGCGTGCCTCGTCGAGAAGGAAGGTGGACAAGTAGAGCTGTCCTGTGGACTCGCCGGCCATTGCCAGCTGGGGAAGGACGTTGGCTGCCCCCAGCATGGCGGACTGCTCGCCGAGGTATACGGGGCTGAGGACGCGGGCAAGCGCCTCGCTCTCGCGGTCCGAGAGCTCGAGGGGCGCCTGCCAGTCAATGTCTTCGGACGTCCAGTCGATGTGGGCGCCCTTGTGATAGAGGCGAAGCAGCAGGTCATCGCTCAGATCAGGCATGAGCCGGAACATGTGTAGCCTCGCTTTCGGGGCGGTGCTGCCCTTCGAAAATGAAAGCCCGTACTTACATTACCATACCGGGCCGCTGTCATGGGACTGTCAGCGCACGCTGCGCACCTGCCAGACGAGCGCCGACCCGACGAGGAAGAAGAGCCCGGTCCAGGCGAAGAGGCCGCGGTAGGAGGCGGCGAGCCCGAGGGCCGGGATGACGTACTGCGCGAGCAGGAGGCCGAAGAAGAGCGCCAGGAGCTGCGATCCCGTCGTCGAGATGCTCCAGACCCCCATGTCCCGCGCCGCAGTCTTGCCCGGCAGCGTGTCGACGACGAGCGCCCAGTCCACCGTCTGGTAGGCTCCGTAGCCAAGGCCGAAGATCGCCGCCGCGACGTAGATCAGCATGAGGCTGTGGGAGAACACGAAGAGTAGCGCGCAGGCCCCCTGCAGGATGCCGGCCAGGGAAACGATCAGGCGGCGGCTGCGCCTGCGGTCGGAGACGTATCCCATGACGATCGCGGCGATCAGTGCCGTCACCGTGAGGATGATCAGGATGAAGAATACGTCCGTCACCGGGTTTGCGATGCCCAGGACGAACTTGAGGTAGTAGTAGAGATACTGCTCTAGCACATAGAGCCCCGTCATCACGAGGAAGCGGGTCGCGAAGACCCACCAGAAGTCGCGGTATTGCGGTCCGCGCCCGAGGAAGCCTTTGAACTGCGCGCGCAGGCTCCGGCTCGGCAGATCGAGAGAGGACGGCTCCGAGACGAAGCCCAGGGTCACGAGGAGGGCCACCGCAAGCATCGCGATCGTTGCCCACACGAAGGCGAAGATCGAGGTGAAGGCCGCGAGGATGCTGCCGACGAGCGTGCCGGCCTGGTTGAAGAGGCCCATGTAGCCGCTGGCCTCGCCGCGCTGCTCGGGCGGCACGAGGTCCGGGATGAGGCCCTGGTACGAGGCCTGGGCGACGTTGCTCAGAAACTGCAGTCCGAGCAGGCCGACGACGAAGAGCCAGAGCGAGCGGGTGTAGGCGAGCAGCAGGAGGAATACGAAGGAACCCAGCGTGCCCCAGATCATCAGGGGCCGACGCCTGCCCATGCGCGCCCGGAGGTTGTCCGAGACGGCGCCGAACACGGGTGTGACGATGCTGGCCACAATCGTGCCGAGGGCGCCCGTCCAGGAAAGCACTCCCGTCGCAGCGCCGTTTCCGACGAGCGACGCGACCTTCACCGGCAGGATGATGAGTATGAGTCCTGTCCAGAGGGAGAGGTTCGGCAGCCAGTAGATGCCGAGGACGAGCTGATCCCAGAGCCGGAGCCTGGGTTTTCCCGGCCAGCCCAGGTACGGCGAATCGTCCGCGATCATCGGTGCCGGTCCGGGGCGCCAGAGCGACGTTCCATGCCAATGCCTCCATCCAGCTGCCCGTCATCTGGGTGTAGATGGAACATTCGCCAGTTGGAACGCCCGACTCCTGCGCCGGCTGTGATCTCCGGCTGCCCAGGTCCAGGCGAGGCAGGTGGAGGACGATGCCCGAGAGGCGGAGAAGATTGGCACGTTCCTTCGGCGAGCCCGTCTGTAAGCAGACCCCTCAGGACAGAGGCCGGAGTCCTTCAGGATATGGAGACCGTGTGTGCCGGCTGCCTTCCCATGGGTAGTACTCGGAGAGGGGTGCCTTCTTGTTCCATCCGACCGAACCGAGGATCAGCGTGGTCGTTCCGGCGTACAACGCGACCCAGACGATCTCTGCGGCACTGCGCAGCGCCTTTGCGCAGGAACTGGCGCCGCTCGAGGTCATCGTCGTCGACGACGGCTCCAAGGACGGCACGGCAGATCTCATAGCCGGCGAATTTCCGCAGGTGCGGCTCGTACGCCAGGAGAACGCAGGCCCGAGCCGGGCCCGCAACGCTGCCTGCGACCTCGCGCAGGTGGAGTGGCTCGCATTTCTCGACGCGGACGACGTCTGGCTGCCGCAGAAGCTGAAGCTGCAGGCCGCAGCGCTTGCCGGCGCACCCGAGATCGGCATGTGCTCCACGAGCTGGGTGCGCTCTCTCTCGCAGGCGCCGGAGTCGTTCCCCGCAGTGCCTCTGCCCACGCGCCGCTACCGCTGGGAGGACATCCTCCGCCTGAACCGCTTCCAGACGTCGACCGCGCTGGTCCGGAGGGACCTCTACCAGCGCGTCGGAGGCTTCCGGCCGGAGATTGACGGGACGGAGGACTGGGATTTCTGGATGCGGGTCTCCCAGTATACGGATGACCTGCACATCGAACTGCCGCTCGTCGTGTACCGGGACGAGCAGGCGAGCTACAGCAAGAACTCAAGGCGCGTCTACGACGCGATGCACCGCATGCTCTCCCTGCTGGGGCCGCCTGCGGGCCCGATTTCGGCGCAGGAGATGCGCCGTCTCATCGCCTGGCACGACGTGCGGTGGGCATACGCCTTCTGGCGACTCCACCGGAGCGAGGACCTGCGCTTCGCCCTGCGGCACGGCCGGCAGGCCGCATCCGCAGGGCTTTTGGCGAAGGCCGCGCTCTTTGAGTTTTTGCCCTTCATCCTCGGCCGCGGCGCGAGGCGCGTGAACCGCTAGGAACCTGTTCGCGCGCTTTTGAGCAGTTCTCCGACGCTGCAGATCTGGTAGCCCTGCGCCTTCAGCTCCGGCAGGAGCTGTCGCAGGGCTGCGAGCGTCCGCTCGCGCTCCGCGTTCGGCGGGCCGTCGTGCATCAGGACGATGGCGCCGGGGGCTATGCCCTGCCGCACCGCGGCGACGATCCGCGCCGTCGAAGCGCCCATCGAGTCCCGTGGATCGACGGACCAGCCGACCAGGCGGTAGCCGAGCGCAGTGACCGCGAGCCGCACCCGCGGGCCGCCGATCCCGCCGGGCAGCCGGTACAGCGACGGGCGCGGCACGCCTGACTTCAGGATCGCCTGCTCGCCGTCGCGCACCTCCGAGATGGCCGCCTGCGCGTTGTCGGCGCGCAGGTAGCGGTGGCGCATGCCGTGATTGCCGATCTCCATCCCCGCGGCGCGCAGCCGGCGGATGATCTGCGGGTTCTCCTGAGCATGCAGCCCGAGGAGAAAGAACGTCGCATGCGCGTCGTACTTGCGCAGGAGAGCGATGAACTGCGGCGTGTACTGCACGTTGGGCCCGTCGTCGAACGTGAAGGCGATCTTCTTCTCCGTCGTCGACACGCTGCCGATCACCTTGGGCGGGGCCGCAGGCAGCTTCGAGGCCGCGCCGACCGGCGTCAGCGCGGTGAGCAGATGAAGTCCGAGCGCCAGCAAGAACATGGACAGGCCTCCCAGAGAGTTCTCTGGGCATAGCCTCCCCTGTGCACCACTTGATCTTTCCGCCCATACCGTACGTGCGGAACAAGCGGAGGTGAACCTGGATGCCGGAGGATGCGGCGCAGAACTGGATCTCGGGGGGTACGCTGACGGTCGGGCAAGTCAAGGTGGAGCGACTGCTGGCGAAGGTGCCCTTGGTACGGCCCGGCCAGGACCTGCGGCCGATCCTGGAAGCACACCTGAGGACGCGCGTGCGGCCGGGCGACATCGCCTTTATCTCCGAAAAGGTAGTTTCGATCACGCAGGGACGCGTCGTCGGGATGTGGCAGATCACGCCGCGGCCACTGGCGAACTTCCTGTCGCGCTTTGTACGCAAGACCCCGCATGGAATGGGCCTGCGGCAGCCGGTTGTCATGGAAATGGCATTAAGAGAGGCGGGCCCGGCCCGCATCGTCTTCGCCGCGATCATCGGCGGCATGACGCGGGCGATCGGGCGGAGCGGAGACTTCTACCGCATCGCGGGGCGACGGGTCGCGGCGATCGACGGACCGAACCGCCACACGGTGCGGCCCTATGGATACTATGTGATCCTGGCCCCGGACGAACCGGACAAGGTGGCGGAGGAGATCGCCGGTATCTTGGGGGTGGCCGCAGCGGTCGTCGACTGCAACGACCTCGGCAGCGAGGTGCTGGGTGCGAGCAGCGGGGTGGACGTCGCCTTCGTGAGGAGGGCACTGCGGGGTAACCCGATGGGGCAGGGACACCAGCGCACGCCGATGGGCGTGGTACGGGTGGCAGGGCAGTAGGCGAGGAGGACTCTGCAAACAGAACGCTTGTCGCTGCCCTCAGCGCAATGCCGAGATCATCTCTTCCAAAACGGACTCCGAGGACATCCCGTCCTTTGCCACGGCTCGCAGATGCCCTGTGCGAAACCATTCCTGCGCCAAGTCCACGGCACGGGCGTCCTCGGCGCGGTAGGCAGCGATTGTTCGATTGGCTGTCTCCGAGTCTTCGCGCAGGATCCAGTCGGTCATCAGCACAAGCGAAGCAGCGCCAAGAATGCTCTGTGGACCTTCAAGCCTGACGTTCTTGGATGCCAAGAACGGGTGGGCGGCGAGCAGTTCAGACGCACCGATCGAGCCGTCCCTCGCCCCATAGCGGATGTGGCGGATGCCGCATACGACAGCAGCCCCGACGCACATCGCGCACGGTTCCAAGGTGATGTACAAGATTCCCTCATAGAGCCGATCGGTAGGAGTAGCTTGCACCAGCACGTTGAGCTCGGCATGGGCAAGCCGAGTATGTTGTAGTGGCAGCGCTGCGGTCTGTGCCGAGTACACCTGGTTCCGGCCCCGAAAGCGCAACTCCCCAGTGGCATCCGCGAACACAGCACCAACCGGGACCGTGTTCTCTTTGTAAGCCTCCCAAGCCTCGGAAAACGCTGCGGACCAAGGAGCGCTCAAAGGCATGCTTCACGTCTCCACTACGAGCAATTAGCGAGCCAAATGCAAGGGAGTCGACGAAAGAAGACGCAGGCGGCTACCGAAACAGGGATGACTGAGGGTCTTTGGGACTTCGGGCGAGCGCGAGGGTAAGCGTTCGTGCGGGGCGCCGCGCGGCAATCCGATGGGGCAGTGGCACTAGAGGACGCCGATGGGTGTGCTGCGCCTTGTGGGGCAGTGTCCGGCTCTGTTGCCTGCACGGCCGGGGCTGTATATACTGTGAGTAGATACTGGGGGTGATGCAAATGCGGCGAGCAAAGCTGTTTCGCAACGGTTCCAGCCAGGCCGTCAGGCTACCTAAGGATTGCCGATTCGAGGGAACTGAAGTATACGTCAAGTCCGTCGGACGGGCTGTCATCCTGTTGCCCGTTGACGGCACCTGGGAGAGCCTTCAGCAAAGCCTAGAACTGTTTACACCAGACTTTCTTGCTGAGCGCATACAGCCTGAGCCCGAAGAGCGCGGGTCGTTAAACTGATGCGCTACCTTTTGGACACAGACATATGCATCACCATTATTCGCCATCGCCCAGAAGTCCTTTTGAAACAGCTGTTTAGCATAGACCCTGGCGAAGTGGGCGTTTCGTCCATCACCGCCGCCGAGCTTGCGTATGGCGTTCATCGGAGCCAGGATCCGGAACGCAACAGGCGAGCGCTCGAGCAATTTCTGCTGCCTTTGGTGGCGGTTCCTTTCGATGCGGAGGCTGCCGCAGTTTACGGCCAGGTGCGTACAACGCTCGAAGCGAGTGGACTCCCGATCGGCGGGTTGGATACCTTGATCGGCTCCCATGCGCGGGCCCTGGGCAGTACCTTGGTGACCAACAACGTGGGCGAATTTTCTCGGATTCCCGGGCTCCGCATAGAGAACTGGTTGACGGAACCGTTCCTAGCCACGTAGCTGCGCGCCATAGACATAACACGCATGCCTAGGGGCGGCTAGCAAAATGGGCGAGCAGTCACGAAGCCGGTTCGTCGGATAGACCTGCCCCTGCGAACTGGCTCTGATACAGGTCATGATACGCGCCGCCCCGGCGCAGGAGGTCGTCGTGCCGTCCCTGCTCGACGACCCGCCCATGTTGCATGACCAGAATGAGGTCTGCATTGCGGATGGTGGAGAGCCTGTGCGCGATCACGAAGCTCGTGCGGCCCGCCATGAGTTCTTGCATCGCTTTCTGGATCGCGATCTCCGTCCGCGTGTCGACGCTGCTCGTGGCCTCGTCGAGGATCAGGACGGGGGGGTCGGCCAGGAGCGCCCTCGCGATGGTGAGGAGCTGGCGCTGCCCCTGTGAGATGTTCGAGGCTTCTTCGTTCAGCTCGGTATCGTAGCCGTGCGGCAGCGTCCGGATGAAGTGGTCCGCGTGCGCGGCCCTGGCGGCCGCCTCCACTTCCTCCCGCGTGGCGCCTTCGCGACCGTAGGCGATGTTGTCGCGGATCGTTCCGTTGAATAGCCAAGTGTCCTGCAGGACCATCCCGAACTGCCGGCGCAGGAGCGGCCGCGGCAGGGTGCGGATGTCGCGGCCGTCCAGGAGGATGCGGCCCTCATCCACGTCGTAGAAGCGCATCAGCAGGTTTACGAGCGTGGTCTTGCCGGCCCCCGTCGGTCCGACAATGGCAACCGTTTCGCCGGAGCGGACGTCGATGTCCATCTGCTCGATGAGGGGTCGGGAGGGCTCGTAGCGGAAGGCGACCCCATCGAAGGCCACGTGCCCGGTCGCGGCGACATCCGCCGGCACAGCTGCATCTATCGGCTCTTCGTTCTCGTCCAGCAGCTCGAAGACGCGTTCCGCCGACGCGAGCGTCGACTGGATCGAGTTCGAGATGCTCGCGAGCTGCGTGATCGGCTGGGAGAACTGGCGTGCGTACTGGATGAACGCCTGGATGTCGCCGATCTGGATCGCCCGTTGGACCACCAGGATTCCGCCGATGACGCTCACGAGCACGTAGCCGAGATTCCCGATCACGTTCATCAGCGGCATGATGATGCCGGTGACGTACTGCGCCTTCCAGGTGGATTCCGCGAGGTCCTCGTTCATCCGGTCGAACTGCGCGATGGACCGCTCTTCGTGGCCAAAGGCGCGTACGATCAGATGACCCGTGAACATCTCCTCGACGTGCCCGTTCAGATCCCCGAGGTGCTGCTGGCGCTCCAGGAAGTACGTCTGGGAGCGCCGGGCGATCGAACGGGTCACGACGAAGCTGAGCGGCAGGGTCAGGGCGACCGCCAGTGTCATCAGCGGGCTGATCGTCAGCATCATGACGATCACCCCGACGAAGGTCACGATGGCTGTGACGAACTGGGTGAGGCTCTGCTGCAGGGTCGTGGAGATGTTGTCGAAGTCGTTGACGAAGCGGCTCATGATCTCCCCGTGCGGGTGGGCGTCAAAGAACTGCACCGGCAGGCGCGTCAGCTTGTCCATTACTTGGCGCCGGATCCCGTAGACCGTGCGCTGGGCGATGCCGGCCATCAGATACTGCTGCACCCAGGAGAAGATCGAGCTGAGGAGGTAGAGGGCGACCAGCCAGAGGACGAGGCTCTGGATCTTCGCGAAGTCCACTCCGCCTCCTGGGATGTGGCGGAGCTTCGCCAGGAACCCCTGGAAGAGGATTGTTGTCGCCTGTCCGAGGATCTTCGGGCTCCAGATGCTGAAGGCGGTGCTGGCGATGGCGGCCAAAAAAATTACGGTGAGCAGCGGCACGCTGGAGCGGAAATAGGAGAGCAGGCGCAGCGTTGTGCCCTTTGCGTTCTTGGGCTTCTCGACCGGCATCGCAAGACCCATCGGACCGCCGCCGCCGAACCCTCCGTGTCCGCCCATGGGCTCGCGGCGCCTTGGACCGCGCGGCGCGCTCATGCGCTCTCCTCCGGTGAAAGCTGCGATGCGACGATTTCAGCGTAGACGGGGCAGGATGCCATGAGTTCACGGTGGGTGCCTGCGCCCACGAGCCGGCCATCGTCCAGGACGAGGATGTGGTCGGCGTCCATCACCGTGCTGACGCGCTGCGCGATGATCATCACCGTTGCGCCCGTGAGCTCCCGGCGCAGTGCGGCGCGCACCAGGGCATCGGTGCGGAAGTCGAGTGCCGAGAAGCTGTCGTCGAAGAGGTAGATCTCTGCGCGGCGCGCGAGCGCACGGGCCATCGCGAGGCGCTGGCGCTGACCGCCGGAGAGATTCACCCCGCCTTGCGAGATCTCTGCTTCCATGCCCTCTTCCATCTCGGAGACGAATTCGCTGGCCTGCGCCACATCGGCGGCATGCTGCGCAGCCGCGAGAGATGCCCCGGGGTCGCCGTAACGGATGTTCTCCAGCACGCTGCCCGTGAACAGCACCGCTTTTTGCGGGACGTAGCCGAGCCTTTGGCGCAGGTCCGCCTGGCGCATTTTGCGCACGTCGACGCCATCGACCAGGATGCTGCCCTCGCTGACGTCGTAGAAGCGGGGGATGAGGTTCATCAGGGTGGACTTCCCGGCGCCCGTACCGCCGATGACCGCGGTGATCTGCCCGGGCCGCGCGGTGAACGTCACATCGTGCAGGGCGGGTTCCTCGCCGCCCGGATAGTAGAAGGTCACGCCGCGGAACTCGACGGTACCCGGTCCCCGCGGCACGGGCAGGGGATCGTCAGGGTCGCGGAACTCCGGCTCCAGCGCCAGCACCTCGTTGATGCGGACGGCGGACGCCTGCGCGCGCGGGACCATGAACAGCATCATCGATACCATCAGCACCGCGAACATGATCTGCATGACGTACTGGATGAACGCCATCAGGTTGCCGAGCTCCAGCGTGCCGGTGTTGATCTGCACGCCGCCGAACCAGACGATCGCCACCATTGCAAGGTTCATGATCAGCATGACGATCGGCATCAGGATCGCCATGAGCTGGAACACCCGGACGGACGTATCGGTGAGGTCGAGGTTGGCGGCATCGAACCTGCGCACCTCGTACGGCACCCTGCCGAACGCGCGTACGACGCGGACGCCCGTGAGGTTCTCCCGCAGGACGAGGTTGAGCCTGTCGACCTTCTTCTGGATGGAGCGGAAGAGGTCGAACCCGCGGCGCATCACCAGCCAGATGGCGATCGACATGATCGGCAGCACCACGACAATGACGAGCGAGAGCGAGGCGTCGGTGCGCACCGCGAGGATGATGCCGCCGATCGCCGTCAGCGGCGCCATGACCATCATGCGCAGCAGCATGTTGATGAACTGCTGCACCTGCATGACGTCGTTCGTGCTGCGCACGATCAGCGAGGACGTCCCGATCTGGTCGAACTCCTTCAGGGTGAAGTGCTCGACGTGGCGAAAGATGCGGGTGCGCAAGAGCTTCCCGAAGCCGGCGGTCGCCTTGGCTCCGTAGTAGCTCGCGAGGACACTGCCGGCGCCGCCGAGCACGGTCACGGCCAGCATCCAAAGCCCCTCGCGCAGGATGTAGCCCTCATCGCCGCGGATGATGCCCGTATCGACAATGCTGGACATCAGGTTCGGCAGGTAAAGGCTCGACATGGTCTGCACGAAGGTCAGGACCAGCACGAGGGCGACGAACGCCCGGTAAGGACGCAAAAACTCGATCAACTTGGCCATGCGCGGTGACCCTCCCGACAAAACGCGGAGCATGCGAAAAGTTAAGTATGTAAAGCATTTTACCATGGCGCGGCAGAGGCATGCACAGTGCAGATAGCGCAAAAACCCGCCCGGGTGTGTCGGGCGGGTCTCCTCGTGCGGCCGGAAAGCGCTAGGCGCGGCTCGGAGACATGTAAGGGCGGGTGAGCGGAACCTGCAGCGCGATCCGCCTCTTCGCGGGTTTCGGCAGCGGCCGGACCTTCTTTGGCGCTGCCTTGGGTTCGGGCTGCGGGACCGGTGCGGTCTTGTAGTACGAGACCACCGCGCGCGCCACTGCGTCTCCGAGCTTGCGCTGATACTCCGGCTGCGTCATCAGGGCGAGTTCCCGCGGGTTCGAGAGAAATCCGACCTCGATCAGCGCCGCTGTCACCTTGAGATGCCGCATGAGGTAGAGCGGTCGCCGCCCGTCGATCATCCGTGTGCTGTCCGTGAGCGGGCCGAGTTCGGCCATCAGGCTCTCCGCCAGCCGCTGCTGCTCGGGCGTAGGGGTCTCTCCCAGAAATACCTGTGCACCATGCGCGGAGGGGTAGTTCGAGTACTTGTTGGCATGGATGGAGAGGAAGAGGTCCGCCTTCACGCGCTCTGCGAGCGCGACCCGCGCGGCAAGGTTCATGCGCTGCAGATTGCCGCCGTTGGCCGTCCGCTCGAGGTTTGCCGCGCTCGTGCGGCTGAGCACCACCTTCGCGCCTTGTGCGCGCAGCGCCGCGGCCGCCTGCTTGCCGATCGCCAGCACTACGTCACTTTCATAAAGCGTGCCCGCGCGCGCTCCCGAGTCCTTCCCGCCGTGACCTGGATCGACGACGATCACTCGGCCCGCGAGTGGTCCCTTGCTTGGCTGCGGCGCCGCCATCAACATCGCTCCGGCGGCCAGGATAGCTGCAAGTTGTTTCATGATAAAAAGTATCTCCACCGCTACGGTTCTCTCACGCAGGGCTCGACGGAAACCGAGGCATTAAATGCCAAGCGGACCCGGCTTGCGCCGGGTCCGCAATGGTTGCTTGGTTAGTAGCGGCGGGATGCCGGCGCGCGGTTCTCGCGCGGACGAGCTTCGTTGACCGTAAGCTCGCGGCCTTCCCAGTCAGCGCCGTTCAGGGCGTCGATGACTTCCTGGGCCTTGTCGGCCGGAACCTCGACGAAGCCGAACCCGCGCGACCGCCCCGTCTCGCGATCCGTTGCGATACGGGCGGCGATCACCTCAGCGTACTGCGAAACAGCGCGCGTGAGGTCGTCGCTGGTCACCGACCACGGCAAGTTGCCGAAATAGAGAGTCTTGACCAAGTCTTCCACTGCACTCCCTTCGTTATTGTCGT
Source organism: Bacillota bacterium (assembly GCA_021806845.1). GTDB lineage: Bacteria > Bacillota > Sulfobacillia > JAJZYS01 > JAJYTV01 > JAJYTV01. The sequence continues at coordinate 11,027 of JAKAPV010000061.1, forward strand.
TCGCTTGGAAGTGCACGGAGACATGGCCAGAAACCCGAGCCAGTGGATCCATACGAACTGCCCAAAGCGACGCGTTAAATATAGCGCCTCAGGGCGGCCGGCGCAAGGCAGACAGGCTCACTCGTCGCTGGTCTCGACTTCGGGATCGGCGTCCTCCGCGCTCGTCATTTCGGCCTCCGGCTTGCCGCAACACTCGCCGTACGAGAGGCCGGAACCGCAGGGGCAGGGCTCGTCTGCGGCAGGCTCGCGGCGCGTCTCCTCGTCCATTGGATCACCTCCAGCCTGGCTTGAGTCTGCAGTCTTTTATGTGGCAATCCGTCTGGACATTCCTAAAAACCGCGTCGACGGCTCATCTATACTGCCATGGGTATCACACGGAAGGGACGGCTTTATCTGACCGCCTGCCTGGACGAAGGGCCGGAGCTGAGCACCGGCCCTTGCCGCCCCCCAAAGCTGTTCGCGCAACGCCGCTTGCGGAGCGGCTACGGCGCTCTTGCCCTCCATCGACCAGAAGTTTGGTCCAGGAGACCGTAGGCGCGTTCCGGCGCCACTTCCTAAAATGGGGACGAGCGACACGACGTCGGACTCCGCAAGTCCCGTCGGGAGGAGGGCTCGTCATGCGGATCCTCTTGGCGACCGATGGCTCGGAAGGTGCACTCTCTGCGGCGCGCTACGTCGCGAAGGTCTTTCCCCAGGACGCCGAGATCACGCTCGTCAGTGTGCTTCGCAATCCGGTCGAGTACTTTCCGGACGCCGCCATTGCCTACAACCCTGATGTCTGGCGGGACGAAGGGGAGAAGTTCGCCAAGGGTGTCTTCCAGGCGACCCGCGACGCGCTGGGCGGCCGCAAGGTGCGGGAGGTCTTCCGCGAAGGGGTACCGCACCAGCAGATCCTCGAGATGTCCAGGGACTACGATCTCGTCGTCGTCGGCAAGCGGCGCAAGCCCAGCCTGTCGCGTCTCGTGCTTGGCTCTGTGAGCCAGTCCCTCGCGCACCACCTGCAGGTGCCCCTCTTGATAGTCTAGACGCGCACTGGGCGCCGTCGGCCGGATCAGGCCGACGGCGCTTCGCTGACTGCCGCTCCCGCTCGCACGACGAAGAGGAGCGGCGCCGAGAGCAGTGCCAGGAAGCCGCATGCAATGAACATTCCCTGCAGGCCAAAGCCTGCGGCGAGTGCGGTGCCGGCCGCCGGTCCCGCAAACCAGGAGATTTGCTGCGGCAGCAGCGAGAGGTTCATCACGGCTGCGCGGCGTTCTTCCGGAGCGGCGCGCGCCAAGAGCGTCATCAGATTCGGGGTCACGCCGCCGCGGAAGAAACCCTGCCACCACATGGCCATGGAGACCAGGGACAAAGATGGGATCGCCTGCAGCGCGAGGAAAAGGCCATTGCCGGCGAGGGTCGCGAGGAGGGTGCGCCGCGC